>NZ_DAIUCK010000144.1:0-5699 GCF_036846205.1 Rhabdothermincola sp.
GGGGTGATCTTCGGGGTGGTGCTGGCCGCGGCCATCCCCCAGAACATCATCAGCACCATCACCGTGCCCGTCGGCTGGCTGGTGGCGTTCGTGGTGGTGGCGGCGGCCTTCGGGGTGATCGCCGCGCTCTACCCCGCGGCCAGGGCCGGTCGCCTGAACGTCCTCGAGGCGATCGCCACGGAATAGCCGGGGAGCTGGACGGCGCCCCGACGCCCCGGGGATGCCGTCCAGCAGGGGACCCTCAGGAGACCTTGCCTTCCTTGCCCTCGGTGAGGATGGTGAAGATCTTCTTCAGTTCGTCGTTGGGGCCGTCGGGGATGATGTAGCCCTCCGTGTCGCGGATCTCGTCCCAGTGGTCGCGAACATCCTCGACGGTGAGGTCCTTCTTGAAGTAGCCAGGGGTGAGCCCGATGAAGAACCGGGCCACAAGCCCACCGGCGACCGAGTACACCTCGCCCGACACGTCGCACTCCTCGGACGCCAGCCAGCACACCACCGGGGTGACCGTGGCCGGGTCGAGCATGTCGCCCACCGGGCCGAGCAGCTCTTCGGTCATGCGGGTCTTGGCCACCGGCGCGATGGCGTTGGCCTTGATGTTGTACTTGCGCCCTTCGTTGGCCAGCACCCGGGTGAACCCGACCAGCCCCATCTTCGCCGCGCCGTAGTTGGATTGGCCGAAGTTGCCGAGCAGGCCCGAGTTCGACGACGTGTTGACCACTCGGCCGTAGCCCTTCTCGCGCATGACGACCCAGGCGGGCTGGGTGACGTAGAAGGCGCCGAGGAGGTGGACCTGGATCACCGGCTCGAGCAGGTCGGGGGTCATGTTGTGGAAGGTCTTGTCCCGCAGGATGCCGGCGTTGTTGATGACGATGTCGACGGTGCCGAACGCGTCGAGCGCAGCCTGCACGATGGCCTTGCCCCCTTCGGGGGTGCCGACGCTGTCGTGGTTCGCGACAGCCTCGCCACCGAGGTCATTGATCTCCGCCGCCACCCGCTCCGCAGGGCTGGCGTCGCCGCCCTCGCCGGAGACGGAGCCGCCGAGGTCGTTGACCACCACCCGGGCGCCCCGGCGGGCCAGCTCCAGTGCGTGCTCCCGCCCGAGACCGCCTCCCGCGCCGGTGACGATCGCGACCCTACCGTCGTAGCCGATGTCTGCCATGGCTTCGTCCATCCTCCCTGTGTGGTCCGGGGCAGCCTGCCCCTCTCCGTTCCGGCAGGTCAAACGCGTGCTGGGGCCCGCGTTTGACAGGCCGGTTGGGTGTGTGGGGTGGCTTGGGTGGGCCTCTTGCCGTTCTGGCAGGTCGAACGCGTGCTGGGGCACGCGTTTGACAGGCCGGTCGGGTGTGTTGGGTGGATCAGGGTCGGTCAGTCGAGGCTGACGCCGAGCTGCTCCGCGGCGTAGCGCTTGAGGCGCTTGTAGTCCACCTTCCCGTTGGGGGCTCGGCCGACGGTGTCGATGGGCACGACCCGCTTGGGGGCCTTGAAAGAGGCCAGGTGCTGCTTCACCCACCCGATCAGCTCGTCCTGGTCGAGGGTGGCCCCCTCCCGGAGCTGCACCACGGCGTTGACGGTCTCGCCGAACTTGTCGTCTGGCAGGCCGACGGCCACCGCGTCGAGCACGCTCGGATGGCGCTTGAGGATCTCCTCGACCTCTTCGGGGAAGACCTTCTCCCCGCCGGTGTTGATGCACACCGAGCCCCGCCCGAGGAGCGTCAAGGTGCCGTCCGCCTCGACCTGCGCGTAGTCGCCGGGCATCGAGTACGTCTCGCCGTCGATGGTCACGAAGGTGGCTGCGGACTTCTCCGGGTCCTTGTAGTAGCCGATCGGGGTGTAGCCACGGACCGCCACCCGGCCGATCTCACCCGAGCCGGGCTCGACGTCGCGCCCGTCGTCGGTGATCACCCGGGCGTTCTCGCCCAGGACGAACTTCGCCGTCTTGGACTCGTTGCCGGCGGTGGAGACGGACTGCCCGAGACCGATGGCCTCGGAGGAGGAGAACGCGTCGATCAGCATCATCGTCGGGTTGTGCTTGAGGAGCCCCTGCTTGACGGGCTCGCTCCACATCACCCCCGACGAGGTGATGAGGAACAGGCTGGAGAGATCCCATCGCCCCGGGTTGGCGTCGAGCTCGGCCAGGATGGGCTTGGCGAACGCGTCCCCCACGATCGTGAGACCCTGGATCTTCTTGGCCTCGATGGTGTCGAGGATCTCGACCACGTCGAGGTGTCGATTGGTCAGCGTCGTCACCGATCCGGCGTTCGACAGGGCGATGAAGGCCGTGAACTGGCCGGTCCCGTGCATCAGCGGGCACGCCGGGATCATCTGCAGACCCGGTCCCTGGATCGAGTCAGCGAGCTTGGCGTAGTCAGGCGTGGTCTCGGCGAACACCGCGTTCGTGGTGGGGAGCACGGCGTGGATGAGGTCGTCCTGGCGCCACATCACCCCCTTCGGCATGCCGGTGGTGCCCCCGGTGTACATCATGAGGATCTGGTGCCCGTCACGACCCCAGGGGGCGACGACCCGCTCGCCGGGCCCTGCAGCAGCGGCATCCTCGTAGGGTGTCGCCCACTCAGGGCAGGCACCGTCCCCGTCGTCGACCCACAGCCAGATGCGTACCTTCGGCACCCGGTGGCGGATGGCCTCGATCCGCTCGGTGAAGGTGCCGTGGAAGACGACCGCCACCGCGTCGGCGTTGTCCCAGAGGTAGACGAGCTCCTCCTCGGCGTATCGGTAGTTGGTGTTGACCGGCACCAGTCCGGCCTTGAACACCCCGAACATCGACTCGAGGTACTCGGGACAGTTGTAGAGGTACTGAGCGACCTTGTCCTGCTCCCCGGCGCCCGCGTCGAGCAGGGTGCGGGCGATGCCATCAGCTCGCCGATCGAACGCCGACCAGGTGATCTCCCGCTCGCCGTGCCGCAGCGCGACGGCGTCGGGCAGCTTGGTCGCACAGACCTCCCAGATCTCGGCGAAGTTCCAGCCCGGCATCGGTTCCCCCTGTGTCTCGGCGGCTGTCAACCGGGGGAGTGTAGGAGGGGCACTCCGGGAGGTCGGCATCGCTGACGGCACGTCAGGGAGCCGATCCACGGAATCGTGCCGGGCGCGGGGCGTCGCTAACCTCGCCGCCGTGGACTTCGAGCTCCCACCCGACGACGACCCTCGCCGGGCCGAGGTGCGCGAGTGGCTGGCTGCCCACCCCCACCCGACCGATCGGCAGCTCGCCGAGTCCGGGTACGTGGCCCCCCACTGGCCCAAGCCTTACGGCCTCGACGCGGACCCGATCCACCAGCTCATCATCGACGACGAGCTCAAGCGCGCGGGGGTGCGGCGCCCGTCGAACCAGATCGGCATCGGGTGGGCCGGTCCCACCCTGCTCCACGCAGGCACCCAGGCTCAGAAGGACCGCTACCTGCTGCCACTGCTCGCCGCCGAGGAGATCTGGTGCCAGCTCTTCAGCGAGCCCGACGCGGGGAGCGATCTGGCGAACCTGTCCACCCGGGCCGAGCGCGACGGCGACGTGTATGTGGTCAACGGGCAGAAGATCTGGACGTCGTTCGGTCACATCGCCCAGTTCGGCATCCTGATCGCCCGCACGAACCCGGATGCGCCGAAGCACAAGGGCATCTCCTACTTCATCTGCCCGATGGACCTGCCCGGCATCGAGGTCCGGCCGATCGTGGAGATGACGGGCGCCCACACGTTCAACGAGGTGTTCTTCACCGACGTGCGCATCCCGGCCGAGAACCTGGTCGGCGAGGAGAACGAGGGGTGGAGCCTGGCGAAGGTCACGCTGGGCAACGAACGGGTCTCGCTCTCCGGCGGCGGGGCGCTCTGGGGGCTGGGTCCGACAGCCGCCGACCTGCTCGAGCTGATCCGCTCCGGGGGTGGGCTCACCGATCCCGTCCTGCGGCAGCGGGCCGCGATGGTGCACGTCGAGTCGGAGATCCTGCGTCTCATCCGTCTGCGGACGGTGACCGCGGCCATCAAGGGCGAGCCGCCGGGCCCGGAGGCGAGCGTGCGCAAGGTGCTCGCCGATGAGCACGGCCAGCACGTCATGGCCCTGGCCAAGGATCTCTGCGGCGCTGAGGGGATGCTGTCGGAGGGGGACGCGCTGGGTGGGCAGGCCGGCTTCTGGCACTACGGCTTCCTGTTCAGCCAGGCGCTGACCATCGGCGGCGGCACCGGGGACGTGCAGCGCAACATCATCGCCGAGCGGGTGCTCGGCCTCCCGCACGACGTCGACGTCGAGGCCGGGATGACCTGGGCCGAGGCCCGGGCCGCGGCCAGCGACGCGCGGTAGGGCGCGCGGCAACGCGAGGAAAGGAGCGATCGTCACCATGGCCACGGTCACCAAGGACCAGGTGTTCAAACGGCACCAGAAGGTGGTCGCCGCCGTCGACCTCCCGCACGTGCCGGCCGGGACGCCCGGGCGCGTTCTGTACGTCGCCGGCGTCACCTGGATCCGGTACCACGTGTTGTTCGACAACGGGCAGGTCGTCAGCTCGCTCGATGCCACGCAGCTCATGAGCCGCGAGGACTGGGAGCGCAAGCAGTACGAGGAGCGGATCGCCGCCCGCAAGGCGTCTGCCCGGAGCACGGTCGCGGCCTGACCGCGCCCGTCATCCTTCGCACCGTTCACGACTGGGGGGAACGATCGATGAAGATCGGTATGCAGCTCGACTACTCGGGCGGCTTCAAGGCATCGGCCGCGCGGGTCGCCGACTACGAGCGGGCAGGTCTGGACATCGCCTGGGTGGCGGAGGCCTACGGCTTCGACGGGGTGAGCTTCATGGGCTACCTCGCACACGCCACCGAGCGGGTGCAGATCGCCTCGGGCATCCTGCCCATCTACACCCGCACGCCGACGCTGCTGGCGATGACCGCGGCGGGTGTGGATGCCATGTCGGACGGGCGGTGCATCCTCGGGCTCGGTGCGTCCGGTCCCCAGGTGATCGAAGGCTGGCACGGCGTCCCTTACGACGCCCCGCTCGGCCGCACCCGGGAGATCATCGACATCTGCCGGCTGGTGTGGAAGCGAGAGGAGCGGGTCACCTACAAGGGTCGCTACTACCGGCTCCCGCTACCGGAAGGTCAGGGAACCGGACTGGGCAAGCCGCTCAAGATCATCGCTCATCCCGTCCGTCCGGCGATCCCGATCTACGTGGCGTCGCTCGGCCCCAAGAACGTGGCCATGACCGCGGAGGTGGCTGACGGCTGGCTGCCGATCTTCTACATCCCCGAGAAGGCCGGTGAGGTCTGGGGTGACGACCTGGCGGCCGGCTTCGCCAAGCGCTCGCCCGAGCTCGGCCCCCTGGAGATCGCCGCTGGGGGCATCGTGGCGATCACCGACGACCCGGAGCCCATCCTCGACATGGGCCGGGGTCTGGCCGCGCTCTACATCGGCGGGATGGGCGCCCGGGATCGCAACTTCTACAACCAGCTCGCCTGCCGGTACGGCTACGAGGCCGAGGCGAAGGAGATCCAGGATCTCTACCTCGACGGGAAGAAGGCCGAGGCGGCGGCGAAGGTCCCGAGGGAGTTCCTCCAGCTGTCGAACCTGGTCGGGCCCGAGGGTTGGGTGCGTGAGCGCCTCGCGGCCTACCGGGAGGCCGGCGTGACGTGCCTGAACATCGTGCCGATCGACCCGAACCCCACGGCGCTCATCGAGAAGCTCAAGACCTGGACCACCTGAACCCCCC
>NZ_DAIUCK010000145.1:0-5538 GCF_036846205.1 Rhabdothermincola sp.
GGTGTATGGGGGTAGCGGGGTGGGCAACGCCGGTGGTGTGGACGCCGAGGAGATTCCGTGGCACGGGCGGCCGGCTTCGTTGCCGCTGACCCTGCCCCCCCTCGCCGCGATCTTTCTGGCCCCCGCCTCGGCGTGAGTGATTCCCACGTTCCGGCTTCTAGGTTCGTCATCCATGAGGTACCGTTGCGTGCCTCAGGCGGACCGAGACCCAGAGCACCCGTGAACCCGACGTCCCTCGACCACCCCTCGATCGTGACGCGCCCCGAGCGGCGGCGCGACCGCGCCCGCGCCCTGCTGCTCGGCGAGCCGGTGGGGGAGGAGATCACCCCCTACGAGCCGGCCGTGGTGGTGCCGGATCCGCACCGCGGCCGAGGGTCGCTGCGGCGCAACGGGCTGCTCGTGGCGTCGACCATCTCGGGGCTGCTCGGCACGGCGATCATCGTGGCCACCGCGCCCGTGTGGCGGCTCGACCTGTTCTCGAAGCGGCTGGCGATCCCGGGCATCCCGACTCCTGGCAGCTCGTTCTTCGCCGGGGCCAGCTTCCTGCTCGGGGTGTGCCTGCTCACCGTCGGCTGGGTGATCCTCATCGGTCGCGCCGAGCGGCAGCGCTGGAGTGAGCGGCGGCGCCTGCTCATGGTGGCGGCGGTCGTCTCGGTGTGGGCCGTGCCGCTTCTGTTCGGTCCTCCGCTGCTCTCCAACGACGCCTACAGCTACGTGGCCCAGGGGGAGTTGGCCAGCCGGGGTTTCGACCCCACCTCGCACGGTCCGGTCTACCTCGGCGCGGGCAAGATCATGAGCGCCGCCGACCCCGTCTGGCGCAACGCGCCGGCACCGTACGGCCCGGTGGCCATCGGCCTCAGCCGGTTGGTGGTGGAGGTCACCGGCCATGAACCCGCCTCGGCGCTGCTGGGCATGCGCGTGCTGGCCATCATCGGGGTGGTCATGTCCGCGGTGGGCGTGGGCCTGATCGCCCGCAGCTACCGGGTCTCACCTGCCAGCGCGATCGCCATCGGCATCGCGAACCCGCTGGTGCTGCTGCACCTCGTGGGTGGTAGCCACAACGACGCGCTCATGCTGGGCTTCCTGGCCCTCGGCTTGGCCGCGGTGCGCGCCGAGCGCCGGTGGCTGGGGATCGTCCTCGTGGCCGCGGCCACCGCGGTCAAGCTGCCGGCTGCAGCCGCGTTCCTCTTCATCGGCTGGACCTGGACTCCCGTGCAGGTGTCGCTCCGGCGCCGGGCTGCGCAGGCCGGGGCCGTCCTGGCCGCGGGCATGGCGGTGGTCGGGGTGCTGTGCGTGATCGGCGGCACCGGGCTCGGATGGATCACGAACCTGCGGGGGACCGGCACGGTCAAGACCACGTTCTCCGCCACCACCCGCCTCGGGTTCGTGGTCTCGGATCTGCTGCACGCGGTGGGCCTGTCGGTCAACCAGGAGACGGTCGTGTCGCTCACCCGCCTGGCCGGTCTCCTGCTGGCGGCGGCACTGTCGCTGCTCATCCTGCTCCGGAGCCCCCGGCTGGGCCTGGTGCGGTCGGTGGGGCTGGTGATGATCGTGGTCATCGTGCTCGGCCCCGTGGTGTGGCCCTGGTATCTGCCTCCGGGGTTCGCACTCCTCGCCGCGGCGGGGATCGGCAAGTACCGCCCCTCCTACCTGGTCGGCGTGTTCGCCGTGAGCCTCCTGGTCTTCCCCACCACGGTGGAAGGGGTGCCCACGCTCAGCCGCTACCAGCACATCCTGGCCCTCGGCGTGGTGGCCCTCATCGTGGGCGCCTGCTTCGCCGCCCAGTGGATCGCCGATCGGGCTCGCGACCGCCGCATCCGCCGGCATCGCAGCGACGGCACGTTGCCCGAGGCGATGGAGGTCGCGTCCGTCCTGGGCCGCTGAGGGCTCGCCGCCGCGCCCTGCGGCGGGATGAGCGGGACGGGGAGGGCTGCGACAGTGGTCGGGCTGCCGCAGCCCTCGCCCCCAGCGAGTCATCGCCGCGAGGGGTGGCGCCGATACCACCTTGGTTGGCCGTCGTCCCCGGCGCCTCGTAGCATCGTCGGGATGCCAGCCCTCGCAACGGAGCCTCCGAGTCGCCGTGGCCACCCGAGCCCTTCGCCGTTCCGTCGCGCGCGTCCGGGCCGCGGCTGCGTCGGACGCGGCCGGGCTCCGTCAGGCGCTGGCCGCCCTGCTCGTCTCCTCCGGTGGTGACCTCCTCGCCGGCCTGACCCTCGGCGCCATCACCGGCACCCTTGAGGCCCTTCCCGGGCTGCTGGTGCTCGTGCCGGCCGCGATCGGCATGCGCGGCAACATCTTCGGGGCGCTCGGCAGCCGCCTGGGCACCGCCATCCACACCGGCACGTTCCGGTTCTCCTGGCGCCGCGACACGATGGTGGGCCAGAACCTGTGGGCCTCCGTGGTG
Organism: Rhabdothermincola sp.; assembly: GCF_036846205.1. NCBI lineage: Bacteria > Bacillati > Actinomycetota > Acidimicrobiia > Acidimicrobiales > Iamiaceae > Rhabdothermincola > Rhabdothermincola sp. Next base: position 2,405 of record NZ_DAIUCK010000145.1, read on the forward strand.
CTCACCCTGTCGATCTCGGCCGCGCTGGCGGTGCTGGCCAAGACCATGGCGAGCCTCTTCGGGGTCACCGACACCATCTCGCTGCTCGACTTTCTGGTCATCTCGATCGTGGGCGGGGTGCTCTCGTCGGTGGTGGTGCTCGCGGTCACCCTCGGGGTGGCCGGGCTGTCGGTGCGCCGGGGATGGGACATGGACAACGTGGCAGCGCCTCTGGTGACCGCCAGCGGCGACATGGTCACCCTCCCGTCGCTGTTCCTGGCCACCTTCCTGGTGGGTCTCGGTGGGGTGACGGCCGCCATCGGAACGCTGTCGGCGCTGGTCGCGCTCACCGCGTTGGTGTTGGCTTGGCGCACGGACCGCGAGGTCATGCGGCGGGTGCTGCACGAGTCCGTGCCGGTCCTGCTCGTCGCCGGCACCATCGACATCGTGGCCGGTCTCACCATCGAGCACCGGGTCGAGTCGTTCCTCACCTATCCGGCGTTGCTGGTCCTGGTGCCGCCGTTCCTCGAGGACACGGGCGCCCTCGGGGGGATCCTCTCCGCCCGGCTGGCGTCGAAGCTGCACCTGGGCGTGATCACCCCGGCGGTCAGGCCACAGCGTCCCGCCAGGGACGACTTCGCCATCATCGGGCTCCTCGCGGTGCCGGTGTTCACGTTGCTCGCGCTCTCCGCCGATCTGGTCTCGGCGCTGTTCGGGTTCGCCAGCCCGGGAGCGCTGCAGATGATCGCCATCACGTTGATCGGGGGACTGCTTTCCACCGCCGTGGCCGTCGCCGTGTCGTACTACGGCAGCGCGCTCACGTACCGGCTCGGTCTGGACCCCGACAACTACGGCATCCCGCTGCTGACCTCGACCATGGATCTGGTGGGCGCGCTCTCGCTGGTCTTCGCCATCATCGTCCTCCGAGTCGCCTGACGATCCCCCGCCCCGACCTGGGGCAGGATGGGGGCCGTGCTCGAGGTCCGGGTGTTCACCGGCGGCCAGCAGGTGGAGCAGATCGCCCCCGAGGCGATCTCCTCCCACGTGGGCGGTTCCGGGGAGTTGGTGTGGGTCGACGTGGTGAGGCCCACGGAGGACGACCTGGCCTGCATCACCCGCGAGTTCGACCTCCACCCGCTCGCGGTCGACGATGTGCGGTTCCGCAACCAGCGACCCAAGGTCGACCTCTACCCTTCCCACGCCTTCGTCGCGGGCTACGCCCACGACGAGGACCCCCTGGACCTCCCCGAGGTCGAGCTGTTCGTCGGGCCGAACTGGCTGGTCAGTGTCCGTTCCCCGAACGGAGCCGGGCGGGTCTTCGACGTGAGGCCGGCGGTCGAGCGCTTCCAGCGCACCTCCGGGGACGGCGCCGGCGTCGGGTTCTTCCTGTACACGCTGCTCGACGACATGGTCGACGGGTACTTCGACACCGTCGAGGGAGCGGAGGACCGGCTGGCCTCGATCGAGTCCAGTCTGTTCCAGGCGTACTCGAACGACCGGGAGGCCGAAGCGGGCGAGCAGGTGATCGCCGCCGTGGACCGGGAGCTGCAAGGCGAGCTGCTCCACATTCGGCGTGTCCTCATCGCCCTCCGGCGCAAGGTGGTCCCGATGCGCGAGGTGGTGCTCGTGATCCTGCGCCGCGAGATCCCCTGGATCGAGGATCGGGCGATCCTGTACTTCCAGGACGTGCTCGACCACCTCCTGCGGGTCGTCGACGAGATCGACACCCAGCGGGAGCTGCTCGGCAACATCGTGGACGCCCACCTCGCGCTGGTCGCGAACCGCACCAACGACGTCATGAAGAAGACCAGCGGCTGGGGTGCCATCCTGATCGTGGCCACGCTGATCGCCGGCATCTACGGCATGAACTTCCGCAACATGCCCGAGCTCGAATGGCGTTACGGCTACTTCGGCGCGCTGGGCACGATGCTCGCCACCACGGTGGGGCTCTACCTCTACTTCAAGCGGAAAGGCTGGATCTGACCTCGGCCCCGTCGGTGGCCGGGCCGGTACTGCGCTCGCCCAACGTGCGCAGCGCCAGGACCAGCATGGCGACGAGGAGCCCGTTGCGCACCAGGATGGGGAGCATCGCGTAGAGCCGCCCTTCGATCTGGGCGTGGATGCTGGCCAGGATGAACGTCGTGAGCGCGCTCACCGCCAGGCCCAGCCATCCCAGCACCCGCTCGCCATGTGCGGCCGCGATGGCCACGAACGGCATCAGCCACACAACGTACTGGGGCGAGATGATGGGGGAGAACACGAGCAGGCCGACCACCGCGGCGAGCGGGGCCACGCCGTCCAGGACTCTCGGGGAGCGGTCGGGGCCGCGACCGACGAGCCACCAGGCAGCGACGACCGTGCTCAGCGAGGCGAGGGTGAGCAGCGGGCGGCTCCAGCCCGGCATCGGGGTGCCGGTTCGCCACGCCCCCTGCTCGAGGCGACTGGCGGCCGGATCGAGCAGGTGGAGCACGGCGCCGGGGAGGCTCTCGATCTGCCAGCCCCTCGCCCCCCGGTAGCTCACCACCTGCTCGACACCGCGGATCCCACCGAGGCCGAGCCAGATGGCGGTGCCGAGGCTACCCACCACCACGACGGTCGCCAACGCTCGCCAGCGGCGCTCGACCAGCAGGCGGGGGAGGACGGCCAGGGGCCACAGCTTGGCCAGCACGGCGAGGGCGAGCGACGTGCCGGCCGAGATCTCGTGTGCCCGTCGCAGCAGCGCCAAACCGAGCACCGCGAGCAGCACGGACACCAGATCGATCCGCAGGTAGGGGAACGGGAAGAGCACCATGGGGGTGCCGAGCAGGAGATAGGCGACGGCGCTGCGCCGCCCCCACCCCCAGCCGAGGAGTGCCGCGACCGCGAGGTCGGCGACGAGCTGGCTCACCGCCAGCCGGGTCAGCGTGTCGAGGTGATCCTGGCCGACCACCAGCTCGAGCACGGCCAAGGTGACGGGTGGGTACTCCACCTCGAAGTCCCGATACGGCCAACCGTCCGAGCTGGTGATGGTCTCGTAGCGGAGAGCGTCACCGCCGAGGATGGAGTGCTCCTCCTCCACGCCGCTGTGCAGCACCGCGACGACCGAGACGATCCGTATCGCGATCAGCAGCAGCGCCAGCCAGGCCCAACGCGACGACCCCCCGGTTGCCCGGGGG
>NZ_DAIUCK010000146.1:0-5378 GCF_036846205.1 Rhabdothermincola sp.
GATGCCGGGGTCGGTGAAGATCGACACCACCCCCGCCGGCGTGACCCGCCCGATCCCATTGCCAGCGGAGTTGGTGAACCACACGTTGCCGTCCGGACCCGCCGCGATCCTGAACGGTCCGTCGATGCCGGGGTCGGTGAAGATCGACACCACCCCCGCCGGCGTGACCCGCCCGATCGAGTTGCTCCCCCAGTTGGTGAACCACAGGTTCCCGTCCGGGCCCACCGTGATGTCCTGCGGGTCGGCGATCATGCTGCGAAAGAGGGTGATCTGGCCTTCCGGATCCCCGGCCGACGCCTCGGCGGCGCCCAGCACGCACACCGCCGCGCACAACACGATCGCTGTCATCCCGGCCACGATCCGCCTCATACCGCGCTCCACCCTCTCGAGCCCCACGGGCAGCCCGACACCGCGCCCGTCGTTCCGACCGATCTCACGGTCCGACCGATCTCACCGAGGTGCACCATCAACTCTGCACCAAGCAACGAGAAGGATAGGGCACCTCAAGCTTCGCCGGGCTGCGGACCAGCGGCTGGTGCGGATCGACAGCCCCCGCCAGGTCGTCGATCGGTGGCTAGCGCAGCACCTCGCTCACCCGCGCCGCCAGCTCGAAACAGCGCTCGGTGAGCCCACCTTCGGCGTGACTCACGATGTCGATGACGACCGAGTTCCAGCTGTTCGACCAGTCCGGGTGGTGGTCGAGCTTCTCGGCGATCAACGCCACCCGGGTCATGAAGGCGAACGCTTCCCCGAAGTCCGCGAACGACAGCTCCCGGTGGAGCTTGCCGTCGACGATCTCCCAGCCGTCGAGGCCGGCGAGGCGGGCCCGGGCTTCGGTGTCGGAGAGCGCTGCCATCACCTGGTCCTCCCCTGGCACATGGTCTTCCCCTGGCTCGGCGCCGAGTCAGGCCAGCGGATCGGCGAAGGGGTCACCGGTCCCCGCCGGACTCCGACGGCCGGATGCGTCCTCGTGATCGGCCTCACCGTAGGCGGCGTAGCCGGTGCGCTCCAGCTCCGCCGCCAGCTCCGGCCCACCCGTGGCCTGGATGCGCCCGCGGGCCAGGACGTGGACCACGTCCGGGCGCAGCTCGTTGAGCAGCCGCGAGTAGTGGGTGATGGCCAGCACTCCGAGGTCGAACTCGGTGGTGGCCGCTTCGATGCGTCGGGCACAGGCCCGGAGGGCGTCGACGTCGAGCCCGGAGTCGAGCTCGTCGAGGATCGCGAACCGGGGGCGCAGCACACCGAGCTGCAGCGTCTCGTTGCGCTTCTTCTCGCCGCCCGACAGGTCGACGTTCACCGCCCGCTCGAGCAGCTGCTCCCCGAAGCCGATGCGGGCCGCCTCCGACCGCACCAGGGCGGGGACCTCCGAGGCGTCCCGACCGCTGGCCCGGAAGGCTTCCTCGAGCAGGTCCACCAGGCCCACCCCGGGCACCTCGGTGGGATACTGCTGGGCCAGGAACAGACCTGCCTGGGCCCGCCGCCAGGCCGGCAGCGCCAGCAGGTCGGTGCCGTCGAGGCTGGCCGACCCGGCCACGACCTCGTAGCCCGGCTTGCCCATCAGCACGTGCGAGAGCGTGGACTTGCCCGACCCGTTGGGCCCCATGACCGCGTGGACCTCGCCGCTGCGGACCACGAGATCGATTCCCTGCAGGATCTCCCGCCCCGCGACCCGCACCCGCAGCCCCTCGATGCGCAGCTCACTCATGGCAGGACCACCAGCACGTCCTCGCCGTCGATGCGCAGCTCGTAGACCGGCTCGGGCTTGGTGGCGGGCAACGAGCTGGGCTCGCCGGTGACCAGCGAGAAGCAGCTCCCGTGCTTCCAGCACTCGATCTCCCGGGTGTCCTCGTGCACCTCGCCCTCCGAGAGCGAGATGTTCTGGTGGGTGCACGTGTCGCCGATCGCGTACCACTCGTCGCCGATGCGCACCACGGCGATGCGCAGGTCGCCGAGGTCGACCCGCCGGGCCTCACCGGGTGCGACGTCGTGGATGGAGCAGAGCCGCTCGACGGTCATGGCCGCTCGCTCCGCTCCAGGCGGCGGTCGATCTCGCCCTCGACCAAGTTGCGCACTGCGCTGACCGGGAGCTGCGAGAGCACCTCGTCGAAGAAGCCGGACACGATCAGTCGATCGGCCACCGCGGTGGGCACCCCCCGGCTCTCGAGGTAGAAGCGCTGCTCCTCGTCGACCGGTCCGACGGTCGAGGCGTGGCTGCAGCGCACGTCGTTGTTCTCGATCTCGAGGTTCGGCACCGACTCGGCCCAGGCGTGCTCGGAGAGCTTGATGTTGCGGTTGGTCTGGAAGGCGTTCGTTCCCCGGGCGTGCTTGCCGACGTGGATGAGCCCCGTGTAGACGGATCGGGACGAGCCCCCGACCGCGCCCTTGAACAGCAGGTTGCTGGTGGTGTCCGGCGCGAGGTGGTCCTGGAAGGTCCGGAAGTCGAGCGTCTGGGCGCCCTCACCGAAATAGGCGGCCAGCAGCTTGCCGCTGGCGCCGCGCCCTTCGAGCCGGCAGTCGGTTCGGGTCCGCGCGTAGTCGCCGCCGAGGCCGATCTGGGCCGCGACCAGCGAGGCCTGCTGCCCCACGGTGGAGCCTTGGGAGGCGATCTGCCACACCCGCTCACCGCGATGCTGCACGGTGACCTGGCCGAGCTGCGCGCCCTGCTCGACCGAGAGGTCGGTGACGGGACAGGCCAGGGCGAGCACGTCGGCGGAGCCGTGCCACTCGACCACGGTCGCCCCGGCGCCCGCACCGAGACGGACGGTGAGACGGGGGAAGACCGCCGCCGCCTCGGTCTCGAGCCAGTCGATGACCACGAACGGCGCGGGAACCTCCACCCCGGCAGGGACCTCGAGCAGCACCGGGTCGGTGCACCGCTCGGCGTTCAGCGCGGCGAACACGTCCACCGGCTCGCGCCCCGCGCCGACCGGCTTCGCGCCGGCGGACTCCCGAGCCGGGCCGAACCACACCCCGTGCCGGGCCACCGGCTCGGCGAGCTCGGTGTGGATCACGGTCCCGTCGACCACCACCACCACACCGGCCCGCTCGGGGATCGCGGTCAACAGGTCGCGCACCGCCCCGGGCAACGGCCCCCCGGCCGTGCCCCGCTCGATGGGATGGAACGCCGTGAGGTCGAGCTCGGCGATCCGGCTGTATCGCCAGACCTCCTCCTCGGGTGACGGCAGAGTCACCTCAGCCAGGGTGGGGGCGTGCATCGGAATTACCCTATCGCCATAGGGGAAATTCGGGCCAGCGGGCAGCGGGCGTGGCGAGGGCACTGAGCCGCGGGGCACGACGCCCGTGGAGACCACGACGCCGCCGGGGCTACGGCGAGCGGCGCAACCGGGCCCGCACCCGGCCGAGAAGCCCGGCGTTCCGCCGGCGCTCCGCCTCCAGCTCCGCGAGCACCTCGGGCCCCACGGCGTTGACGATGTCCTCCGCTTCGTCGAGCAGCTCGGCGATGCCCTCACCCTCCGGCTCGGCCGGCGTGGGCGGGGTCACCAGCGTGCCGTGCGCCCAGTTGACGTCGGCCAGACGCCGGGCGTAGGCAGGGCAGTCGTCCGGGCAGCGCCACGGCGCCTCGGGTGCGAGATCGAGGTTGCACTTGCGCACCGTCTCGCCGGTCGCGTATGTGCGACTCTCGAAGTGCTTGCAGTCCTGGCGCATGGGCATGCCTGCATCCTGCCAGCGGCGTCGGTGGTTTCCACGGCGGCGTCGAGCATGCTCGCCGGGCCCGGCCACCCTCGCCGGGATCGCGACCATGCGGCCAGGCGGCCACGCGGGCAGCTACCCGACGGAGCCCTCCATCTGCAGCTCGATCAGGCGGCTCCACTCCACCGCGTACTCCATCGGGAGGGTGCGGGTGACCGGCTCGATGAAGCCGTTCACCACCATGCCCATGGCCTGTTCCTGGGAGAGGCCGCGGCTCATCAGGTAGAAGAGCTGCTCGTCAGCCACCTTCGACACCGTGGCCTCATGGCCGACGATCGCGTCCCGGGCCCCGACCTCCATGTAGGGGAAGGTGTCGCTCACGCTGTCCTCGTCGAGGATGAGCGCGTCGCACTGCACGTGGCTCTTGCAGCCGTAGGCGTCGTCCTCGACCCGGACCAGGCCCCGGTAGGAGGTGCGCCCACCGTCCTTCGAGATCGACTTCGAGACGATCTTCGAGGTCGTCTCGGGTGCGGCGTGGACCATCTTCGCCCCGGCATCCTGGTGCTGGCCGCGACCCGCGTAGGCCACCGACAGCACCTCGCCCGAGGCCTTCGGCCCGACCATGTACACCGCGGGGTACTTCATGGTGAGTCGGGAGCCGATGTTCCCGTCGATCCACTCCATGTGGCCCTCGGCCTCGACCCTCGCCCGCTTGGTCACCAGGTTGAACACGTTGGTCGACCAGTTCTGGATGGTGGTGTAGGTGACCCGGGCCGATGGCTTGACCACGATCTCCACCACCGCGGAGTGCAGCGAGTCGGTGGTGTAGACGGGAGCGGAGCACCCCTCGATGTAGTGCACCTGGCTGCCCTCGTCGGCGATGATCAGCGTCCGCTCGAACTGGCCCATGTTCTCCGCGTTGATGCGGAAGTAGGCCTGGAGCGGGATCTCGACCTCCACGCCCTCGGGCACCCAGATGAACGAGCCGCCCGACCACACCGCCGAGTTCAGCGCCGCCAGCTTGTTGTCGCCCGGCGGGATCACGGTGGCCCAGTGCTCGCGGAAGATGTCCTCGTGCTCGCGGAGGGCCGTGTCCGTGTCGCAGAAGATGACGCCCTTCTCCTCCAGGTCCTTGCGGATGGAGTGGTAGACGACCTCGCTCTCGTACTGGGCGCTCACGCCCGAGAGGTACTTCTGCTCGGCCTCGGGGATGCCCAGCCGGTCGAAGGTGTTCTTGATGTCGGCCGGGACCTCGTCCCAGTCCTTGCCCTGCTTCTCCGAGGCGCGGATGAAGTAGTAGATGTCCTGGAAGTCGAGCGTGCTGAGGTCGCCGCCCCAGGTGGGCAGGGGCTTGCGCTCGAAGATCTCCAGGGAGCGCAGCCGGAACTTCGTCATCCACTCCGGCTCGCCCTTGAGCATCGAGATCTCGCGGACGACGTCGGCGTTCAGGCCCTTCTTCGGCTCGAAGACGTAGTTCGCCGGGTCATGCCAGCCGAACTTGTACTGACCCAGGTCGATGTCGGGCGGCTTGACTGTCGACACGCGTCCTCCTCGTCGGGCGGGCTGCCGTTCGCTCTCCTCTAAAGGATACGCGCATGCCCGCAATGCGTGAAGCGGGTGCGGAACGGGCGCCCGCGGGCCGCACCGCCTCGGGGACGCGCGCAGCCTAGCGGAACGCCCGCGCCCGCCTCTCCGCCGCGGCCGGAGGGGCGAACTCCGCGACCTCG
>NZ_DAIUCK010000147.1:0-5305 GCF_036846205.1 Rhabdothermincola sp.
GTGGGAGTGGCGGCGGGGCGGGTGAGAGGAAGATCACCTTGGCGGTGGCAGCCGTGAACGGTACCTGGCAGGTGACCACCTTGCCGGTGAACCTCGGTGGCACCGGTCGGTCGACGACCGGGGCGCTGCCAGGACCCTGGTCGAGATACAGCACCCGGACCCGGCTCGACCCGTAGAGCTGGCCTCCGTACGCGAAATCGCTCACCCCCCAGTGCGCCCAGGTGGTGCGCGCCGTGGGGTCTGCGAACTGTCGCAGCAACGCTCCGCCGCTCGGGATCCCCTCGCACTGGTAGGACGTGTCAGCGTACGGGGGGAGGGCCAACGCCGTGGGCACGCTCCCGACCCACACGGCCAAGGCGATGAGCGACACCAGTGCGACTCGTCTCATGGCGACCTCCCGGCATCCCGGCTCACTGCGGATCGGCCCTCGATACCCGCGAGCGCCCCCTCGCAGACCCGAACCGGTCAGCGGGCTGGTCGACGGATGGCGTCGCGGCCATCGAGCTCGTTGAGGGACGGCGGCCCGGCCAGCGGGGTCCCAGGACGGTTGGCGGCGGTTCGAGGAACGGGCCGGTGTCAGGGGGTGGGACCGAGAATCCGGCGGGCCTGCTGGCAGTCCCGGTCCATCTGCTCCACCAGCGCGTCGACCGAGTCGAACCTGCGCTCGTCTCGCAACCGCTCGACGAAGCGCACCCGGGCCGGCTCGCCGTAGAGGTCGCCCTCGAAGTCGAGCAGATGAGCCTCCAGCAGCGAGCTCTCGGCGTCCTCGTAGAAGGTCGGCCGCCGACCCAGCGAGAGGGCAGCGGGGCGCGCGAGCCCGTCGGGGCGCAGATACCAGCCGGCGTAGATGCCGTCGGCCGGCAGGCAGATCTCGGAGGGCACGGCGATGTTCGCGGTGGGAAAACCCAGCTCGCGGGCGCGTTTGTCACCGTCGATCACCGCGCCCCGCACCTCGTGGTACCGGCCGAGGAGCCGGTTGGCCCGCGCCAGGTCACCCTGGCGGAGCGCCTCCCGGATGGCCGTCGAGGACACCCGTTCCTCACCCGCGGCTGGCCGCCCGTCGGTGCCGACCAGGTCGATGCCGAGCACCTCGAACCCGAGCTTGGCCCCCATGTCGCGCAAAAGGGCGACGTTGCCGGAGCGCCGGTGACCGAAGTGGAAGTCCTCGCCCACCACGACCGCCCTGGCGTTGAGGCTGCCGACGAGCACCTCGGTGACGAACTCCTCGGCTGGTTCCTTGGAGCGGGCGTCGTCGAAGTGCAGCACGAGCGTGTAGTCGACACCGGTGGTGGCGAGCAGCTCCAGCTTCTGCTCGAGATCGGTGAGCAGCGGTGGGGCGGAGTCGGGTCGTACCACCGCCGCCGGATGGCGATCGAAGGTGACGACCGCCGTGGCCAGCCCGTGCGCGGCGGCGAGGTCACGGACACTTGCGATGACCGCGCGGTGACCGAGGTGCACACCGTCGTAGGCCCCGATCGTGACCGCCGTGCCCCGGGTCGGGCGGGGCCAGGTCTCGATGTCACGCAGCACCTGCATCGTGGCGAGGCTAACCCTGCACCCGGCCGCCGGACGATCCCCCGCCTGCCGGGGCCACCACCACCGCCGGCTTCACCGTGCCCGCGCGATGGGGCTCGTAGACCGCGAGCAGCCCACCACCGGCGTCGAGCACCGCCCACGGACCCTCACCTTCACCGACCCCCAGCCGGCTGCGGTCGAGCACCTTGCCCACCCTCACCTCGGCCGCCACCCGCTCGTCGACCCGCGCTTGCGGGTAGTCGCGCAACGCCGCGGCAGGCGCCAACAGCACCTCCGGCCCGACCTGCTCGACGGGCCACGCCTCAGCCTCGGTGAAGGACCCGATGGCCGTACGCCGCAGGTGGCGAAGGTGGGCTCCGCCCCCGAGCGCCGCCCCGAGGTCGGCGGCGAGGCTGCGCACGTACGTGCCCGACGAGCAGATCACCGACGCCTGGTACACCAGCGGATCCCCGGTCGGGGTCACCTCGAAGCGCCACACCGTCACCGGCCGGGGCGCTCGCTCCACCTCCCGACCCTCGCGGGCCAGCTCGTGCAGGCGGCGCCCACCGACGTGCACCGCGGACACCATCGGCGGCACCTGCAGGATCTCACCGGTGAGCGCCTCCGCGGCCACACGCACGTCATCCGGCGTGACCGCCATCGCGTGGGTGGCGGTCACCTCCCCCGAGGCGTCCAGGGTGGAGGTCTCGACCCCGAGCATGATCTCGCAGGTGTAGGACTTGGGCAGCGCGGTCAGGAATCGCAGCAGGCGGGTGACCCGACCGACCCCGACCAGCAGCACCCCCGTGGCGTCGGGGTCGAGCGTGCCCGAATGGCCGACCCGGCGGGTGCCGAGCAGCTTGCGACACTTCGCCACGACGTCGTGGGAGGTCCAGCCTGGCGGTTTGTCGACCACCACCAAGCCGTCAGGCCCCGGGCGCGTACCCCGTCCCACCGGGCGGTCCTCAGCCCTCGTGGTCGCCCTGCCCGCCTGGCTCGCCAGCGCGGTGGATGCCTCGCAGCAACTCGTCGATCCGCTCCCCCGAGCGGACCGCGGGATCGGGTCGGAACGACAGCTCAGGGGTGCGACGAAGGTGAGCCTGCCGGTTGATGCTCGCCTGCAACCGGATCCGATGCGCACTGAGCGCCTCGAGCACCACCGGATCGCCCTCCTCCCCCCGGAGCGAGTCGTAGTAGACCACCGCGCGGCGCAGGTCGCGCTCGACCTCCACTCCGGTGATGGCCAGCAGCTCCAGGCGGTCATCGTCGATGGCCTCGAGCGCGTCGGCGATGATCTCCCGCAGCAGCTCGTTGACCCGCGCCGTGCGCGGGAAGCCCCGACCGCCGCCGGATCCCCCTCGCCCGGTCATGGCCCCATCTCCAACCAGTGCCGCTCGGTGGCGGTGACCTCCACCTCGGTGAACGACCACACGAAGCGTTCCACCGCGTCGATCACCTCGGTGGTGTGCCCCGGCGACCCGGCCACCCCGACGAAGCACAGCTCCGCTCGCTGCCAGGCGTCCTGCCGGCCGGTCTCCGAAACGGCCACCCCGAAACGCCGGCGGGCCCCGTCGACGATGGACCGCAGGCTGGCGCGCTTGTCCTTCAGGGACCGGCTCTCCGGGAGGTGCAGCTCCACGGTGAGGGCGAGCACGTACGCGGTCACCTCGTCGATGGCGCCATCAGCTGCGCGGGATCTCCCGTTCCTCGTAGGTCTCGATGATGTCGCCCTGCTTGAGGTCCTGGAAATCGGACAGGCCCACACCGCACTCGAAGCCGGCGGCAACCTCGCGCACGTCGTCCTTGAAGCGTCGCAGCGAGCTGATGGTGCCCTTCCAGATCACCGTCCCCTCACGCAGGAATCGGACCTTCGACCCGCGGGTGATCACGCCGTTGGTGACGTAGCAGCCCGCCACCGCGCCGACCCGGGGCACCCGGAAGACCTCGCGGACCTCGGCCTCACCGGTCACGACCTCCTCGTACTCGGGAGCGAGCAGGCCGAGCATGGCGTTCTCGATGTCCTCGAGCACCTGGTAGATGATCTCGTAGGTGCGGATCTCGACGTTCTCGGCCTCGGCCATCTCCCGGGCCTTGCGATCGGGCCGCACGTTGAAGCCGATGATGGTGGCGTTCGACGCAGAGGCGAGCTGGACGTCGTACTGGGTGATGCCGCCCACGCCGCGGTGCACGAACGACAGCTTGACGTCGTCGCGCTCGAGCTTGCGCAGTGCCTCGGTGAGCGCCTCAAGGGAGCCCACCACATCGGCCTTGAGGATCAGGTTGAGCGTGGCCGTCTCGCCGGCCTGGATCTGCTTGAAGATGTCCTCGAGCTTGGCGCCACCGGACATGGCGTGCGCCTCGCGCCCGAGAGTGGCCAACCGCTGCCAGTGCTCGCGGGTCTCGGCCACCCGGCTGGCGGTCTTCTCATCGGGAGCGGTCACGAACGAGTCCCCGGCCTGGGCCACCTCGGACAGACCCAGGACCTGCACCGGAGTCGACGGACCGGCCTCCCTGACCTGGTTGCCGCGATCGTCGATCAGGGCCCGCACCCGCCCCCACGACGCGCCGGCCACGACGGGGTCGCCGACCTTGAGGGTGCCCCGCTGCACGAGGACCGTGGCCACCGGGCCCCGCCCGATGTCGAGATTGCTCTCCAGCACCACCCCCCGGGCCCGGCCTTCGACGGGAGCCCGCAGGTCCTCGAGCTCGGCCACCACGAGGAGGTTCTCGAGCAGGTCGTCGATGCCGTCGCCCTGCAGGGCGGACACCGGCACCATGATGGTGTCGCCTCCCCACTCCTCCGGAACCAGGCCCTGCTCGCTCAGCTGCTGCATCACCCGGTTGGGGTCGGCGTTCTCACGGTCGATCTTGTTGATCGCCACCACGATCGGCACCCCGGCCGCCTTGGCGTGGTTGAGCGCCTCGATGGTCTGGGGCATCACCCCGTCGTCGGCCGCCACCACCAGCACCACGATGTCGGTGGCCTCCGCCCCACGGGCCCGCATGGCCGTGAACGCCTCGTGCCCCGGCGTGTCGATGAACGTGATCAGCCGACCGTCCTTTTCGGTCTGGTACGCACCGATGTGCTGGGTGATGCCGCCCGCCTCCCCCGCCACGACGTTCGCGTTGCGGATCCGGTCGAGCAACTTCGTCTTGCCGTGGTCGACGTGACCCATGACGGTGATCACCGGCGGGCGGGTCGGCCAGGACTCGTAGGTCTCCTCGTCCACCTCCTCGTCGAGGAGGAGCAGCTTCTGCAGCTCAACCTCCTGCTCCTCGCCAGGGTTCACGAGGCGGATCTCCGCCCCGATCTCCGCGGCGAAGAGCTCGATCATGTCGTCGGAGAGCGACTGGGTGGCCGTGACCATCTCGCCCTGTTGCATCAGGAAGCGGACCACGTCCGCGGCGGTGCGATTCAGCTTGGGGCCGAGCTCCTGAGGCGTGGAGGCGCGCTCCACCACCACGACGCCTTCGGGGACTGGAGCCTCCTTCGGCGTGTAGGTGGGGATGTCCATCGGCTGCAGCTCGTCGCGCGAACGGCGCCGGCGCCCCTTGCGGCGCTGCGGGCGACGTTGACCCGGGCCACCGGGCCGGCCACCGCCGGGCCCGCCACGCCCACTTGGTGGACCGCCACCCGGGGGTGGGCCACCGGGACGACCGGCGCCCACACCAGGGCGGGCCGTGCCCGCACCGGGACCCCGACCGCCACCGGGAGGGCCCCCTACACCCCGGCGCGGGGCGCCCGGGCCCACCGGCCCGCTGCTCTGGCGGCGCATGCCTGGAGGGGGTG
>NZ_DAIUCK010000148.1:0-5224 GCF_036846205.1 Rhabdothermincola sp.
TCCCGGCCCCCGTCGCCTCCCTCCCCTGGCGGACGAGGGTCTGCCGTTGGGCGCTTCGCCGGTGAGCTAGCGTCCGCCGGGTGACGAAGGTGGGCACGACCATCGTGAGACGCACCCGGCTCAGCCGCGACGAGCGGCGCGAGCTGTTCCTCGACATCGCAGCCCGCATCGTGGTCGAGCACGGCGTGGAAGCGCTCACGATGGAAGGCCTCGCTGCTGAGGCCGGCGTCAGCAAGGCGCTCGGCTACCGCTACTTCACCAACCGCGACGACCTGCTCGCTGCGCTGTTCGAACGGGAGACCCGCCGTTACGACCAACGCATCAACGAGCGGACCTCCGGTCTGTCGTCCTTCGAGGACCGCATCCGCGCCATGCTCGAGACCTACCTCGACACCGTGACCGAGCGCGGCAACGTCCTGACCATCCTCATGCAGGCCCGGCTCGGTGGCGGCGCCTTCGAGCAACGCCGCCGTGAGCGGAACCGGTACGTCGAGGACTACTTCGCGGCACTCATTCACGAGGAGTTCGGCGTCCCGGCAGCAACCGCGCTCGTGGCCTCGAGCGTGTTCCTCACCGGCACGCTCGGGTTGATCACGGCCTGGCTGGACCGGGGCCTGCCCCGAGACGAGGTGACCGCCACGTTCGTCGAGCTGTGCTCGGCGAGCCTGCGGGGCCTCGCCTCCCGCTGACCTGGCGCTCGCCGTCCGCTCCGCCTCCCTTCTGCGGGAGCTGGAACCGTGCGGCGCGTGACGCCTCCTCGGCCTGGAGCTTGGCCATCAACCGCTCCCACTGCGCAGGGGTGGGCGCGGGGAGCTCGAACACCTCTCGCACCACGGCCGGCACGTCGAGCCGGTAGTCGTGGCCGGTCGCCCGGAACACCCCCGGAACCTGGTGGGTGGCGTTGGCGGTGTCGACGATGGTCTGGAACGCGGTGATCATCGGCCGGAATCGCTGCCGGGCCGGCACCGTCGGCGGCCGCTGGTGCGACAGCCAGTCCGGCCGTTGCACCAGCAGATCAAGGTTGAGCTTGCGGACCGGGTCGTTGTCATGGGTGAGCAGCACCACCCGGAGCGCGCCCCGCTGCGCAGGGCTCAGTGAACGGAGCGCCAGCGCGGAGGCGACCTCCATCACGCTCCCCGGCGGCACCTCCCTCCCGTCGAGCACTTCATGGAGCCAACCGCTGTAGTACGGGGTCCCGACGAAAAGCGCCCGCTGCACCCCGAACTCGTCAAGCCCGCGGAGACCTCGGTGCAGGAACGCGTTCTGGCCCGCCCAGGCGCCCAGGCTCTCCCCGTACAGCATGACCCGCGGCCGGCGCGAGGGGGGTCGCTGCGCGAGCGCGTCACGGATGCCGGCGAGCAGGAGCCGGACGTGCTCGCCACCGACGCCGGTGCGGTGCAGCGCCAGCAGGGAGGGGAGCCGCTCGTACTGCACGGCGACTCCGGCCGCATCGCCCAGAGCCAGGTAGTCGACGGTCTCGAACGGCACGGTGTTGACGTAGCCCGTGCCCGCCGGGCAGCCGACCACCAGGATCGAACGGTCGAAGGCGCCGGCCCGCTCAAGCTCCCGGAGCGCGAGCGCCACCCGGTCCTCGGGAGTGCGCGCCGCGTCGTAGCCCACGAACACCCGCACGGGCTCGGCCCGCGCAGGGGCCCCCATGACCGAGTGGATGTCGTCGGGCGAGGGCCGGTTGAGCAGGAAGCGCCGGCCTTGGCGACCGGTCCTGGAGAAGCTCACCGCCGAGCCGGGGCCGGCCGAGCACGCGGGCGTGTCGGGTGGGGTGTCGTAGCCAGGGTCCATGACCCGGTCGTAGAGCTCCATCCCCCGCACGAAGGTGTCGGCGAACGCGGTGATGACCGCGGCCCACGCCATCGTCGCCGCGGTACGCCCGCCGACCTCGCAGATCGCGGGCGAGAGCCCGAGCCGCCGGCGAAGCACACGGGTCATCGCCTGGCCGCTCCTGCGGTAGCCGTTGACCACCGCAGCGAGCAGCGCCGCCACTGTCGCGCTCTGCGCCACCGCAGGGAGCGGGCGGGGGGGCGGTGGATCGATGTCGTCCCGGCGTGCCACCTGGTCGCGGATGGATCGGAACAGCACCACCGACCCGGCGGCCGCACCCAGAGAACCCAGCACGCCCGCGGTCACGCCCGGTCGCTCGGCGTTGCGTACCAGCGCCACCGCGCCGCACGCCGCTGAACCACCGGCGAGCCCGCCGGCCATGGCCCGCAGCGTGGCTGCCGGGAGGCTGTGGGGGGCCGAGTGAGCGAGCACGAGCTTCGCGGTCAACGCCGCGGCGAGGGCAGCCCCGAATGCGACCGGCTGGTCACGCAACTCCACCTCACGACCGATCAGCCCGTAGGTCGCGTTCCCCACCGCGAACCCGGTGGCTGCCGAGGCACCCGACACCAGTGCCTGGTCCAGCGTGGTGCGCGGCATGAGCGACGGACCGAACGACTCAGCGGCGACCCACGCGCCGAGCACCACGCCGGACCACACGTCCGGCCGCCGGAACCATTCGTCTGCAGGGTCGAAGGCCATATCCCTCCCGGACCGGGATGGGGGGGAGCGTAGCCCCGGTGCCCGCTACGCTCCCCCAGCCGTGCGCAGGCGCCGACGCACCCGCCAGCCGGCCGGGACAGGACGGCCCGTCGCCGAGGCCGCGATCGTGGGCGGCATCGCCGCGGCCCACGTCGTCGACCATCGCCTGGTGCCGGTTCGCTTCCACCTCGGGACCCACCTGGCGTCGGCGGCGGCGGCGGTCGCGGCGGCCCGCGCAGCAGGCGCCTCGCTCGACGAACTGGGGCTCGGTCCCGACCGCGTGCGCGCCGCGTTGCGTCGCGGGGTCCTCGGCTCGCTGGTCATCGGCGCGATCATCGGAACGGGTGCGCTGATCCCCCGCACCCGGCCGCTGTTCACCGATGCCCGGGTGCTCGACGTCTCACCCGGCCAGGTCGCGTACACCTCGCTGGTGGAGATCCCGTTCGGGACCGCCGTCTACGAGGAGGTCGTCTTCCGCGGGGTGATCCTGGGGCTGGCCATGCGGCGCCTGAACCCGACCGGTGCGATCGCGGTGAGCTCCGCCCTGTTCGGGCTGTGGCACATCCTGCCGGCACTCGCGGATCGTGGGCACCACCCCGCCACCCGCACCGCGCATCCCGCCGCGGTCGTCGCCGGCGCCGTCGCCGCCACCACCCTCGCGGGGGTGCTGTTCGGCGTCGAGCGGGTACGCACCGGCAGCGTCCTGGCACCGATCCTGACCCACGCCACGACGAACGCGGTCGCCTACGCGGTGGCCGCCGGGGTCGCCCGGGGGGGCCGGACGGGATCGTCCCGGAAGTAGCGTGAGCCCCCGTGACCCTGAAGCCGCCCGTGCTCGGATCCCTCACCACGTCGTGGTTCGATCCTGCCGGCCCTGTGCACGAGCCGGGGAGCCGCCCCGACCCGGACCTTCCCGAGGGCACGGACCTGTTACCGCAGATCGAGCACATCGTCGTGCTGGTGATGGAGAACCACTCCTTCGACAACTACTTCGGGATGCTCGGCCGGGGGGACGGGTTCACCCTCGATGACCAGGGCCGCCCGCTCGACGCCAACCCCGACGCAGACGGCAACCCGGTCCGGGCCTACCACTTCGAGACCACCCGCCAGCCTCCCGATGAGCCGGCTCCGGATTGGAACGCCTGCCACATTCAGTGGAACGAGGGCCGACTCGACGGCTTCGTGCGCTCCGGCAGCGGTCGTACCGCCATGGGCTACTGGACCGGCGAGGACATCCCCTTCTACTGGGGCCTCGCCAGGACCTTCCCGCTCTGCGACCGCTACTTCGCCTCCGCTCTCACCCAGACGTTCCCCAATCGGCGGTTCATGTGGTCAGGCACCGCCATGGGGATGGTCACCACCGAGATTCCGCCGCTCGACGAGGTGCCGCCGAACGGCACCCTGTTCGATCGTCTCGACGATCTCGGGATCGAGTGGCGCAACTACTTCGGCGACCTGCCCGAACCAGCCCTCTACCCACCCGTGTGGTTCGCCAACCCCGGCCGGGGGCGCACCTACGACGACTTCGTCGAGGACGCGAGCCGGGGAACGCTCCCTCCGTTCAGCCTGGTCACCCCCCGCACCGACCTGTCCGAGGAGAATCCGCAGGACATCCAGGAAGGCGAAGCCTTCTCGGCCCGCATCATCAACGCGGTCCTCGGGTCGCCCTGCTGGCCCCGCACCTTGTTGATCTGGACCTACGACGAGCACGGCGGCTACTACGACCACGTCGCCCCTCCTCCCGCCGTCCCACCCGATGACATCCCCCCAAAGCTCGTCCCCGACGTGCACCTACCGGGCGGGTGGGATCGCCTCGGCTTCCGTGTGCCGTGTGTGGTCGTCTCGCCCTACGCGCGCCGGGACTACGTGTCACACGTCATCCACGATCACACCTCGGTGCTGCGACTGATCGCCACCAAGTGGAACCTCGGTGCGCTGACCCGGCGCGACGCGAACGCGAGCAACCTGCTCGACTGCCTCGATCTCGACGGACCCCCAGCATTCGCCGAGCCGCCCACGCTGCCCGTCCCCGGGAGGGACGCCCGCTGATCGGAGGAGGGCAGCCCGGCCCGGTGCTCACCCCTGGTGGTGGTGGTCGCAGCTCGCGGTCCCCTGCACGCCCTCGATCTCCGCGAATCGTCCGCAGGGTGTATCGACGATCCACACGTGCAGCATCGGCGGGGTCACGAACAAGGTGCCGATGGGGCACACCCCGCCGATCGTGGTGGCCACCACGATCGGTGTGGGCCGGCTGAAGTCCCAGCAGAGGTTGTCGTGGATGTGCCACGGCGTGAGCGGGCCGCCCACGTCGGGCACATCGGCCATGGTGGCTCCCAACGGGAGGATGTACATGGCGGACTCCAGC
Organism: Rhabdothermincola sp.; assembly: GCF_036846205.1. Lineage (NCBI taxonomy): Bacteria > Bacillati > Actinomycetota > Acidimicrobiia > Acidimicrobiales > Iamiaceae > Rhabdothermincola > Rhabdothermincola sp. The sequence continues at coordinate 4,904 of NZ_DAIUCK010000148.1, forward strand.
ACCCGAGTGCCGTCCGGCAGGACGCGGTACACGAGCGACTCGGGGTGCTCGGGGTCGAGCACGACATCGTCGAGGAACCACTCCCAGTTCACCCAGTGCTCGAAGCCGGTCACCGCATCGCCGATGCTGCGGAAACCAGCCGCGTGAGCAGCCCGCGTGCTCGCCCACTTCGGGATCGAGGCTTCCGTGGCCGCCAGGAGAGCCGCCGCTCGCGCCTCTTGCTCGGGCGTGGCCCCGGTACCGGTGCCTGCGTCGTGGTCGTGGTCGTGGTCGTCAGGGCCCGGGAGTCCCCCGCCCCCGTCCCCGCCGTGATCGTGGTCC
>NZ_DAIUCK010000149.1:0-5186 GCF_036846205.1 Rhabdothermincola sp.
GCCCTCGCCCCACCCGAGCCCGAGTCGCCCCTCGGCGTGGTGGACCCGTGGGACTTCGGCGCCGCCTACAGCCGGCTGTCGAGCAACGCACAGCGCGCCGGTCGGGTGGCGGCGGCCGTCGCCACCGCCCTGCTCGCCGATGACGAGACGGTCGAGTTGATCGTGCAGGGCCGCTACCAGAGTCAGGCCGGGTTGATCGTGCTCACCGACCGTCGAGTGCTGATCGTCAACGACCACGAGTGGCGCCCGGACGTTCGGGTGGTGCCCATCGAGCCGGAGCTGGTCGTGCAGGGCTGGCAGGACGACCGCACGGCGTCGCTGGTCTTCGTGACCCAGGGTCAGAGCGTGACCGTGAGCGTGATCGTGGATCGGCCGCTCGCCCAGGAGATGGCCCAGAAGGTGCGGGCCAAGGTCGCCGCGCTGGGGAGCTGAGGCTTCGCCGGGACGCCGACGGGGTTGCTATCCTCACAGGTCCACACGCGGACGTGGCTCAGTTGGTAGAGCATCACCTTGCCAAGGTGAGGGTCGCGGGTTCGAGTCCCGTCGTCCGCTCCATCGAGACCCCCTGCCGGGCAGGGGGTCTTCTCGTCTGCGGCGACGATCTCGCCCCGCAGGCGACCGGTGCGCTCAGGCGGTGCCCTCGCGCTGGAACATGCGGATCGCCTCCTGGCGATCCGACGCGTTGAGCTTCTTGAGGATCGAGGCCACGTGTGTGCGCACCGTGACCGGCGCGACGTACAGACGACGCGCGATCTGATCGGTACGCAACCCCTGACGGAGCAGCTCGAGGACCTCGGCCTCACGGGGGGAGAGCGTCACCGCTCCCCGCTCGGGGACGTACACCCGGCGGCTGCGATCGGCGCGGAACTGCTCGATGATCCGCATCGCCAGCCCCGGGGACAGCGCGGGCTCGCCGGCGAGCACCGCGCGCAGCGCCTCCACCATCGCGTCGGGATCGGTGCCCTTGACCAGGTAGCCGCGGGCGCCGGCCCGCAGCGCGTCGAACAGGTGGTTGTCGTCGCGGGACACGGTGAGCATCACGACCGCGGTGTCGGGCAAGGCCTCGCTGATGGCCCGTGCGGCGTCGATGCCGCTGCCGGGCATCTGGATGTCGAGGAGGCAGACGTCGGGTCGGTGACGCCGGGCGGCCTTCACCGCACCGGGGGCGTCGCCCGCCGTCGCCACCACGTCGAATCCGGCGGCGGTGAGGATCTCCTCCGTCAGCTCCACGGTCGGGCGGTGGTCGTCGGCGATGACGACCGAGACCGGGCCCGAAGCCGCATCCGAGACCGGTGCAGACCTCACGTCGCGGGCACCTCGGCCACCACCGTGGTCCCCGCTCCCGGCGTGGACATCACCAGCAGCGTCCCGCCGAGGGCCTCCACCCGCTCGCGCATCGAGGTGAGCCCGAACTTGCCGGGGCCGAGCGAGTGGTCGGCCTCGAAGCCGGCGCCGTCATCGGTGACCGAGAGGTGGATGGTGTCACCGAACCGCCGGAGCTGGACGATGACGTGCGATGCCGCGGCGTGGTTCGCCACGTTCGCCAGCGCCTCCTGTGCCACCCGCCCGAGCTCCTTGGTGGTCCGCTCGTCGCACTCGACGGGGTCGAGCCGCAGTTCGAGGTCCAGGTCGTGGCGGTCGGCGCTCACCTGTGCCAGTGCCTCCACCAGCTCGTCGAGGTGCGACCGCTCGTCCTGGTTGAGCTCGATGATGGCGAGACGGGTCTCCCGCAAGGCCCGCTCCGCGGCCGTCGCGAGCTGCTTCAGCTTCTCCTCGTCCTTGGTCCGGGCAGCCAAGCGGCTCTGGGCGTGCAGGTAGGCCACCTCCTGGGCCAGCCCGTCGTGGAGCTCCCGCGCCAGCCGCCGGCGCTCCTCGAGGGCGGCGGACACGACGCGCTCCTTCCAGGCCAGCACGATCGTCTGCACCGCGCCGATCACGAACACGATCTGGCCGACCACCCGCAGCACGTCGCCGGTGGTGAGCCAGTCGCTGAACGCGGCGGGGTAGAAGAAGTCGTGCACCCGGCCGAACACCAACACCGTGGTCCCGACCGCGAGCCAGCCGAGTAGGGCGTCGTCGCGCAGCCGGGTCTGGCGCACGAAGCCCACCACCGCTCCCACCAGGAAGATGATCCCCGCGATGCGCCACGGCGCGCCCTGCGAGCGCACCACGATGGCGTCGGTGTCGAGCGCGACCGCGCCCAGCACGGCTGGCGGGAGCACGTCCTGGCGGCTCCAGATCCACAGCACCACCGCGCTCGACATGGCGAGGCACGACGCGGTGAGCACGATCACGGAGACCGGTCGCTCGGTCGTGCGATGGGGCATCCACGCCGCGGCGCACATCAGGGCTGCGATGACGAGTCGGCAGAACAGCCGGCTCCACAACGCGATGGTGGCCAGGTCGCCGTCGATCTCACGGACCCAGAGCATGCCGACCTCGAGCAGCGCACTCATGCCGAATGCCAAGGCCAGCACGGCGTCGCTGTCGCGCTGGGACCGCTGGTAGCGGCGCCAGAAGAGCCAGGACAGCACGACGGCGGAGACGCCCATCAGCGTCGACATGAACAGGGCCAGGCCGGGCAAGGGGTAGGCGAAGCGCACCGGCGGGACCGCGATCACCAGGCCGGTGAACCCGACCAGCACGGCGGCGACCAGCTCCACCCGCCGCGAGGTGGACTGCATGGCGACCCTGACTGCGTGCAGCACGCTCATCCCCCGATGTTCGTCCGCCGGCAGCCCTGCCCGAACGGTCTCCCGCCCGGCTGCTCGACCCGCTGTCCGTTGCTGGTGGTCTCTCCCGTTCCTCTCTGCTCCTCATCGCCCTCCGGCTCGCCCGCGAGCCGTGTTGAGGACAATCAACGCTCCCTCGGGCCTCGCCGGTTGACCCTGACGGGTGCGTCAGCCGAGGATCGTAGAGCACTCCCGCGGCCCGTGCCCGTCGGGGGCCTTCGTCCAAGGTCGCCCCGGACGAAGCGATCGGAGTGCCGGCACACTGCCCTGCCGGCGCTCACGGAAAAGGGGGTCTCGCCGGACCCCCTTTTCACGTTCACCGCCAACGTCTCCCACCTGCGCACCGCCCGGAACCGCACTCGCTCGATGACCTCGGATCGCTCCCACCGGCTCGTCTCGCTCGTCGTGCTGCTCGGCATCGTGGTCGGGGCGGGCGTGTCCGCCAGCGGCTGCCGTGACGGGTCCGGCGCCGGGCGGGCGAGCTCGCGAACCGCCGATGGCGCCATCGACGCGGCGGTCGGCTACCTGCGTTCCGAGCTGGACGAGATCGACACCGTGCACCTCGCGGTCGTGGACTACCTGTCGCGGAACTGGGACCTCGAGCCGCTGCGGCCGGCCCGCGATCGAGCCCGCAGCCAGCTCGACCAGCAGGTCGCCGCGCAGGGCGGCATGCAGACCGTCGAGCAGCAACTGCTGCGGCGCTTGATCGACCCCGACGCGGCGGCGCCGCCACCTGACGCCCTGCCGTCCTGGACGGACGACTCGATGAGCTCGGCGGCGCGGGCCGCGTACCCGCTCATGCGCGCCCTCTCCTGTGACGTCTCGCCGCTCACCGATCGCGACCTCGACGCGTTCCGCGCCCTCATCGCCCGGGGTGGCTACGACGCCACGCACGTCGCGCTGGCGATCGGCTGGATCTCCGAGATGGGCTGCGCCGACGCGCCGGTCGAGGTGCTGCGCGCCGACGCCGTGGAGCAGATCGCGGCGGACCTGGACCGCGGGCCGGTGGAAGGGCTCGATCCGGTGAACGATCTCTCGCTCGAGCAGTCGGCCATGCTGCTGTACCTCGGTGCCCGCGAGCGGGTTCCCGCGGGCTGGTTCGACGAGGTGCGGGCCCGCCAGGGACCCGACGGCGGGTGGTCGGCCGGCGACGGTGAGTCGGGCTCGCGCTGGCACGAGAGCCTGCTCGCGCTGTGGACGTTGCTCCAGGAGCGCTCGACAGGGGCCGAGGTTCCCATGGTGATCGCCGCTCCTCGCGGGTGACACACCACCAGCAGTGCTCGAACGGACCCACGTGGACCGTTCGTTGAGGACATTCAACGGCTTTCCCCGTCGGCGCCGTTGCCCTGTAGGCGAGCGGTGCTCAGGATCAAGTCGTCCGCCACCGCGCGTCGCCCTCGGGCGCGCACGGTGCGCGCGACGGGGGAAGGAGCCGGCAGCTCGACAGGCGTGCCGTGCGGGGAGCTCGACGACCAGGAGGCACAGGGAATGACTCGACGATCACCACGGCAGCACCGGTTCGGTGCTCTCCTCGCAGCGGTGGCGTTGATCGCCACCATGTTCGCGCTGGGCACCGCGCAACCCGCGGGTGCCACCGACGTGGAGCCGACCGGGCTGGTGGCGTTCGAGTTGACGGCGGGCTACCTGCAGGTCAACGCCGGTCAGTCGAACGAGCAGTACTTCGACCTCACGCCCGGCAACGGGGTCGCGGCCTGCAACGACGGGATCGACAACAACGACGCTCCGCCGCTCAACGTCGGCACGGACGGGCTCGTCGACTACTTCAAGATCGAAGAGTCGCTGTTCTCCGGTACCGCGACGGGTGGGAGCGCCACGACGGTGGTGGACAACACCCAGTCGTGGGCCACGAACCAGTGGGCGGGCAAGTCGGTGTGGATCACCTCCGGCACCGGCGCTGGCCAGTCCAGGTACATCGTGAGCAACACCGCCACGACCCTGACCATCAGCAACACGTTCCCGCGCACCAGCTTCTCGCCCGCACCCGCGGCCGGCAGCGTCTACCACATCAGCAACGCCGATCCCGAGTGCACGGGCCCGACCGACAACAGCGAGCTCGCCCCCGGCTTCCAGCCGATCGAGAACGTGGTGGTGGTGGCAAACGTGGCCGCCGACGGGACCATGTCGATCCCGAAGAACGTGCGGGCCAGCGAGACCGAGGCCCGCACCCTCGGGGGCATCTACTTCCCGCCCGGCTACGTGCCCGACGCCTCCGCCGGCATGATCACCGCCCGCTTCCAACCCGCGCCCGGCTCCAACGTCAACGTCCCGGCGACCGGCACGATCAACGTCGACACCGGCGCGATCGCGATGAACATCGCGGTGCGGATCAAGCTCGAGGGCGGCAGCGGGCTCACCGACCTCGGTTCGAACTGCTACATCCCCTCCGGCAACAACGGCATCGCACTGAGCTTCACCACCGGCACCACCTCGCCC
>NZ_DAIUCK010000150.1:0-4778 GCF_036846205.1 Rhabdothermincola sp.
GGACTGACGGCGCTCCTGGACCTCTCCCTACGGTTCAGTCAGAGAGCGAGCGGGAGCCCTCCCGCTCGGGAAGGTGCGGCGTACCGTCGCGCATCGGTGGGAACTCGTAGGTGGCGGCCGTGGTGGATCTCACGATCGCCGTGATGTCGGGCTCTGGCAGGGTCTCGGTGTCGTCGTCGATCACCACCTCCCACCGGCAGTGCGGGACCCGGTCCGCGGGATCTCGGGGTGGGCGATGCACCGGGCGGATCCGGGCCTTGGGATTGACCGCCTGGGCGGTGTAGTCGAAGGTGCCGTCTTCGATGTGATGGCACATGCTGGTGACCGCCTTGGGTCCGTAGGGCTCCACGTCCAGCAGCGCCCCGCACGAGGCCAGCTCGAAGAAGCCGTGGCGCTCGTCGACCACCTCGTAGCGGACATCCATGTAGTGCTGAGCGAAGCCGGGGTCGACCTGCAGCACCTTGAAGATGGCCTCGACGTCGTCGCCGTCGATGTTGAGGATCCGGCGCAGGCGCTCGCCGTAGATGGGGCTGGCGCCACGCCACTCGTCGATCGCGATCTCCTGCACCGCCTGCTGCCCGTAGCGCATCCCGATGGCGGTGAACACGGACCGGTCGAGGAGCTGCACGATCAGTGCGTACTCGCGCACGAGACGCACGAGCGCCTCCTTGGAGAGGTCCTCGTAGCGGAAGTCAGGATCGAAGGGGCCGGAGTAATCGTCACGCTCGCTGGGGGTCATGGTCGCTCCTCGGTCGGGATCACGGTCGGATTGCTCACGTCTGGCGCCAGTGCCGCGGAGATCAGCTCCCCACGCCGGACCTTGCCGATCTCATTCCGGGGCAGGGCCCGGACAGGCACGACATGCGCCGGAACCTTGTAGGCGACGAGCTCGTTCCGGCAGTGGGCCACGAGCGACGCCGCGAGATCCGGCGGTGGAGGCCAGTTCCTCGGGACGACGAAGGCCACCGGCACCTCCCCCAGCCGCCGGTCGGGCACCCCCACCACCGCCACGTCGGCGACGGCTCCCGAGCTCCTGATGACCTCCTCGACATCGGCCGGGAACACCTTGAAGCCGCCCCGGTTGATGAGGTCCGAGACCCGGCCGTCGATCCACACGAACCCGTCGTCGTCGATGTGGGCCAGATCCCCGGTGCGGAGCCACCCGTCGGATGTGAGCCGGTCCGACAGGTCGACGGCCACGCCGCCGGCGCGCATGGCCGCGGTGCGCACGCACAGCTCGCCCCCGTCGATGCGGACCTCCACCCCGTCGTGGGGCCGACCGATCGAGCCCAGCTTGTCCGTCCCGTGGGCGCGGGCATCCGCGGCGTTCCAGCCGATGATCTCGCCACCCAGCTCGGTCTGCCCGTAGCTGTTGAGGACGGTCACCCCGAAACGGTCCGTGAACCGGCGGGCCTCGCTCGGCGAGAGCGGAGCCGTGATGCTGCGCACGAACCGCAGCGGCGAGAGGTCCCCGATCGTCGGGTCGTCCGCGAGCGCGCAGAGCGCAGCCGGCGGCAGAACGGTGGAGCGGATCTCGTGGCGGCGCACCAGCTCGGCGAATAGCGACGGTTCGAACTGCTCCATCACCACCACCGGTGCCCCGACACGGAACGCGAACAGCACCGTGTACAGCCCGGCCCACAGCGAGAGCGAGACGGGCACGAGATTCGGCATGGGTGCTTCGTGACGACGCTCCCCGGGCACCACGCCCAACTTGGCCAGGACCCCGTCGATCAGGCTGAGCACGGTGTCGTGACGCAGTGGCACCGGCTTCGGTGGACCGGTGGTGCCGGAGGTGAACTGCACCAGGGCGACCTCCGCCGATCGCGGCTGCGGTCGTGAGCGCGCAATACGCTCGACGGCCGGCACACCGTCGCGCAGGCGGACGGTGGCCACCGTCCCAGCCGCCTCGGCCAGCCGCTCCCGCTCGGCCACGGGAGCGCGCGGGTTGAGGGGAACGTAGGTCGCGCCCGCCCGCCACACGCCGAAGAGGGTGGCGACCAGCTCGCCACCGTTCGGCAGGCTCACCCCCACCCGGTCGCCGCCGCCGATGCCCTGCGCTCGCAGCTGCTCGGTGAGCGCGGCTGCCGTGGCGCTCAGCTCGGCCGCCCGCCAGATTCGCTCGCCGATGTGGACCAGTGGGCGATCCGGTGGCTCGGGCGGGTCGGGGAGCAGGTCCCCGAGGGTCACGGGCGCTGCCATTCCGGTGGCCGCTTCTCGGCGAAGGCCCGCGGTCCCTCTTCCTGGTCGGGATGCCCCCACAGGCTGACCAGCTCCTTCGCCCCGGCACGGCAGGCTTCGGTGAGCCCGGTCTCCAGCGCACCCCACAGCGCCCGCTTGGTCGCCGCCATCGCCGCGGGTGAGTTGCGGGCGATCTTCTCCCCCAGCTCCTGCGCCGCGTCCCGCAGGCGCTCGGGGGGATCGATCACCTCGCTGATCATTCCGAGCTGGTACGCACGGGCCGCGCTCATCCGCTCGTAGCGCCCCACCAACGCCATGCGCATCACCGCCTCGACCGGCATTTTGCGCAGCAGGCCGATCGCCTCCAGGGCGACCACCTGACCGATGGAGACGTGGGGGTCGAAGAACTCGGCGTCCGAGGCGGCGATCACGATGTCGGCGTCAGCCACCCAGTGAAACCCGCCACCCGCGCAGATCCCGTTCACCGCGGTGATCACCGGCTTCCAGACCTGCTGGTGCCACGCGGTGAAGTGCAGGTCGAGCTCTTCGAGGGAACGGCGGTAGCGCTCCATCCCGATGCCGTCCGAGGCGATCTCGGTGACATCGACGCCGGTCTGGAAGCAGCGCCCCTCCCCGCTGTGGACGATCACCCGCACCTCGGGGTCCGCGTCCAGCTCCTTCCACGCCACCGCCAGCTCGTCGCGCATCAGCGCGTTCATGGCGTTGAGCTGATCGGGGCGGTTGAACAGCAACCACCCCACCGGCCCCCGGCGCTCCACGATGAGGGTCTCGAACGACGAGTAGGTCACAGGTTCTCCTCCACGAGAATCGAAGCCCCGATCCGGCGAGCCTCGGTGAGCCCGGTCTCCAGCGCACCCCACAGCGCCCGCTTGGTCGCGGCCATCGCCGCGGGCGAGTTGCGGGCGATCCGCTCCCCCAGCTCCTGCGCCGCGTCCCGCAGATGCTCGGGAGGATCGATCACCTCGCTGATCACCCCCAGCTCGTAGGCCCGGGCCGCGCTCATCCGCTCGTGGCGACCGGTGAAGGCCATGCGGGCGATCGGCTCCATCGGGGACTTGCGCACCAGCGCGATGGTCTCGAACGCGCTCACCTGCCCGACGGAGACGTGGGGATCAACGAACGAGGCGGTCGACGCGGCGATGACGATGTCCGCATCGGCCACGAAGTGCAGCCCACCCCCCGCGCACACCCCGTTCACCGCCGCGATCACGGGCTTGTGGACCTGGTTGTGCCATGCGGTCAGACGCAGCTCGGCCCGCTTGGTGCGCCGGGACTGCTCGGCGAGCGCGGCGGGGTCCCTCGACAGCTGCACCACGTCCAGCCCGGTGGAGAAGGCGGGCCCTGCGCCGGTGTTCACGATCACCCGCACCGCGTCGTCGGCAGCCAGCTCCGCCCAGGCTCGTTCGAGCTCGCCGAGCATGACCGCGTCCATGGCGTTGCCGGCGTCGGGCCGGTCGAAGACCAACCATCCCACCGGCCCCCGCCGCTCGACGATCAGCGTCTCGTACCCCATGGCCATCTCAGCTCCGGGGCACCTCGCGCCAGGGCACCCCGCGCCAGGGATCCGGCTCCCGGGGCAGACCCAGGACCCGCTCCCCGAGGATGTTCTTGTTGACCTCGGTGGTGCCGCCCTCGATCGTGTTGGCCCGGCTGCGCAGCATCCCCCGCACCTCGTAGGGCAACGTGTCCTCGTACGGGGCCCCGGTGGGCGCCTCCCAGGCCATGGCACCCGCCCCGAGCAGGTCGGTGGCCAGCAGCTGGGTGCGCTGGTTGAGATCGCCCTGGTGCACCTTGCCGATCGAGCTCTCCGGGCCGGGCGGGCGCCCCGCTGCCAGGCCCGCCCGCACCCGCTCGTTGGTCCAGCCGCGGATGCGCTCCTCGCTGTAGAGCCGCATGAGCCGGTCGCGCACCAGGGGGTCGGCGATGGCTCTCCCGCCCGTAGGTCCCGTGCGCTCGGCGGCCAGCCCGATGAGCCGCCGGGTGCCCGAGCCCCCGATGCGGTCGACCCCGCCCGAGCCTTGGCCGGCGACCATCTGGCGCTCGCCGGAGAGAGTCGCGCCAGCCACCCGCCAGCCATCACCGACCGCGCCGACCCGGTGGTGGTCGGGTACCCGGGCCCCGTCGAGGAACACCTCGTTGAAGTCCACCTCGCCGGTGATGTGCCGCAGAGGCCGGACCTGCACGCCTGGTTGGTGGAGCGAGAGGAGGAAGTAGGTGATGCCCTCCCGCTTGGGGACGTCGGGATCGGTACGCGCCAGCAGCACGGCGAAGTCGGCCTGGTGCGCCCAGGTGGTCCACACCTTCTGGCCGGTCACCACCCAGTCGTCGCCGTCTCGCACCGCCCGGGTGGCCAACGAGGCCAGGTCGGACCCAGCACCGGGCTCGCTGAACAGCTGGCACCACACCTCCTCGTTGCGCACGATCGGCGGCAGGAAGCGCAGCCGCTGCTGCTCGGTGCCGTGCGCGAACAGCGCCGGGGCGGCCAGGTTTAGGCCGAGCGGGTTCAAGCGCCCCAGGTTGTACGGCGCCAGCTCCGCCTCGATGGCCCGGGCCACCTCCCGCCCCACACCCAACCC
>NZ_DAIUCK010000151.1:0-4645 GCF_036846205.1 Rhabdothermincola sp.
CCCCCCCTGGCCCGCCCACCGCCGGTCCGGGAGGCCGGCCCTGGCCGGCCCCCGCGTCGGCGGGTTCGACCGGTTCGCCGGCAGCCGCCCACCGCACCATTCCACCCGAGATCCGCTGGGGCCTCGGTGACGTGGGATGGGGGTTGCTGCTGTTCTTCACCGGGCAGGTTGCCACCACCGTGCTCGCCCTCGCCCTCATGGCCGTCACGGGTGGTCAGGACACCCTGCGCCCGGATCAGCCCCCGCTGCTGGTGGTGGTCCTGGGGGTGGTCGGCGGCTGGGTCGGGCTGATCGGTTGGCCGGTGGTCGCCACCCGGTTCAAGGGTCAGGGCAGCCTGCGCAAGGACTTCGGCCTGGTCTTCACCTGGGCGGACGTGGGCTGGGGGGTGCTGGCCGGCTTCGCCAGCCTGGCCATCAGCATCCTGCTCAGCCTGTTGTGGGTCGCCATCACCGGCGCGGACGCACCGTCCAACGCGGGGTTCCTCGCAGAGGTGGGCACCGGCCCGGCGGTGGTGCTCGTGCTCTTCGCCACTATCGCGGTCGGCACCCCGATCGCCGAGGAGCTGTTCTTCCGCGGCCTGCTCATGCGCTCGCTCGGCAAGCGGTGGAACGTTCGAGTGGCGGTGGTGGGCTCGTCGCTGCTGTTCGGTTCGCTGCACGCCACCGCCGGTACCAGCGTGGGCGGTGCGCTGTTCATCGCCGGGGTCACCGCGCTCTACGGGCTCGTCCTGGCGCTGCTCACCGTGTGGCGGGACGGCCGGTTGGGCGGGGCGATCACCGCCCACTTCGTCATCAACGGCACCCAGGTGCTGCTGTTCTTCGTGGCCGGTGTGCGATGACACGCCCGGCGCGTGCGGGCGGGGGGACTCGAACCCCCACGTCCGAAGACACTGGGACCTAAACCCAGCGCGTCTACCAGTTCCGCCACGCCCGCGTCCGGGGAACGGTAGCGCCCGCTAGCCTTCCCACCCACGTAGGGCTGGCCTCGGGCCGTCCTGGCAGTACCCGCAACTCCGAGGAGAACGATGCAGCACCTCCCGCTCGAGCCGCTGGCTCAAGCACCGATGAGCACCGACCAGTCGCAGGAGATCTTCCGGATGCTCCTCCGGGAGCGCATCGTGGTACTCGGCACCGAGGTCACCGATGCGATGGCGAACCAGATCATCGCACAGCTTCTCTACCTCGAAGGCACCGATCCCGAGAAGGACATCTGGCTGTACATCAACTCGCCGGGCGGCTCGGTGACGGCCGGTATGGCCATCTACGACACCATGCAGTTCATCCAGCCGGACGTGGCCACCATCTGCATGGGACTCGGCGCGTCCATGGGGCAGTTCCTGCTCTGTGCCGGCGCGCCGGGCAAGCGCTACTCGCTGCCGCATGCCCGCATCATGATGCACCAGCCCCACGGCGGGGTGCAGGGTCAGGCGGCCGACATCGCCATCCAGGCGGAGCAGATGGCCTACACCAAGCGGCTCATGGCCGAGCGCATCGCCTTCCACAGCGGCCAGCCGGTCGAGCAGATCGAGAAGGACTCCGAGCGCGATCGGTGGTTCACCGCTGAGGAGGCGAAGGAGTACGGGCTCATCGACCACGTGATCGTGCGCCGGGGCGAGATCATCTGAGGCCGGAGTCGATCACCGGGGTCGACGTCTCGCCCAGCTGCAGCCCGCACGCCCGCACGACGTAGTCCTGCAGCGCCTGGCCGGCCGCCCGGACCTGGTCGACACCGGTCTGTTGGTCCTGCAGCACCTGGGCCAGCGCGGGGGCAGGGTCGCGGGGTGCGGTACGGAGGCTGGTTTCGAGGGCCTCGGTGATCCCGAGGATCGTCTCGATCGGTGGCCGGATCTCGCCGGGGGCGACCCGGGCGGCCGCGGCCAAGGCATCGACCTGGGCCGCCACCTGCTCCGTGTCGGACGCCGCCAGGCTCTGGTCGAGGCCCTCGGCCTCGGCCATCCGGGCGCAGAAGCGGTCGACGGATGGTTCGGGTGAGCGGTGGCGGACCGTGAACGTGGCGGCTGTTCCGATGGCCGCCGCGGCGAGCACTGCGAGAACCGGCAGGCGGGTGAGCTTGCGCGACACGATCGCTCCTGTGGTGAGGTCCGCCCGCAACCAGGGGACGCGAGTATGTCGCGACCGGTCGCCCTCGTGGTGGCAATGGAGCGGGAGGTGGCTTGGTCGAGCGCGCTGGACGCGAGCGTCAGGCCGGCACGTCGGACCGGGCGGCTTCGGCCAGCGACCGCAGCTCGCTGACCGCGTGTTCGAGGCCCTGCTCGTCACGGAACAGGGCGCTGCCTGCGACCAGCACGTTGGCCCCGGCGGCGGTGGCGCCGGCCACGGTGCCCGGGCCGATCCCCCCATCCACCTCGAGGTCCACGTCCAGGCCACGTTCGAGGATCGTCCGCCGCAACGACCGCAGCTTGGGCTCCATGGTGGCGAGGTAGCGCTGCCCACCGAAGCCGGGATTGACGGTCATCACCAGCACCATGGAGACGAGATCGAGGACGTACTCCGCGAGCTCGGGGGGTGAGGCCGGATTCAGCGCCACCGCGGCCCGAGCGCCCGTCTCGAGCACCTGCCCGAGCACCCGGTGCAGATGGGTGCAGGCCTCGGCGTGGACGATCACCGTCTGGCACCCCGCCTCGACCATGTGCGGCACGAGCCAGGCAGGCTCGTGCACCATCAGATGGGCTTCGAAGGGCACGCTGACGTGCTCCCGCACCGAGGCGATGACGTCCGCCCCGAAGGTGAGGTTGGGCACGAACCGCCCGTCCATGACATCGAACTGGATGCGGTCGACGCCCGCCTTCTCCAGGGCCTGGCAGGCCTCACCGAGCCGGGAGAAGTCGGCCGGCAGCACCGAGGGCACGATCTCGATCGGTCGGTGGGCGGCGGAGGAGGCGGCGTCGGTCATGCGGCGCCAACATACCGCTCCGGCTGCCTAGCCTCGCTCGGATGGCCGCCGAGGATGACCAGGTGCTGGTGCTGGAGGTCACCGGGCACGCCGTGGGGGGCGAAGCGATCGCCCGTGACCCGAGCGGCCGGGTGGTGTTCGTCGAGGGGGCCCTGCCTGGCGAGCAGGTCCGGGCCGCGATCACCGAGCAGCGCCGCGACTTCGCCCGGGCGCGCCTGGTGGAGGTGCGGCGAGCCGCGCCGGACCGGGTGGCGCCCCCGTGCCCGGAGCTGGCGCGTGGCTGCGGGGGATGCGACCTCCAGCACCTCGCCGCGGTGTCGCAGGCTGCGCTGAAGGCCGCTGTGGTGGCCGACGCGCTCCGCCGGACCGCAGGGGTGCACGAGCCGGTGGTGCGAGTGGCGCCGGCCCTGCCCGCGGCCGGATACCGCACGAGCGTTCGGGCGGTGGTGCGGGCCGGGCGAGCCGGCTACCGCCGCCGCCGCAGTCACGAGCCGGTGCCGGTCGAGTCGTGCCTGGTGGCGCACCCGCTGGTGGAGGAGCTGCTGGTGGAGGGTCGCTTCGGCGAGGTGGAGGAGGTGACCATTCGGGTGGGGGCCGCCACCGGGGACCGGCTGGTGCTCGCTTCACCCACCGCCTCAGGGGTGTCGGTGCCGGGCGACGTGCTCGTCGTCGGTCGGGACGAGCTGCGCCGGGGCCGACGGGCCCACATCCACGAAGAGGTCGGCGGGCGGCGCCTGCGGGTCTCGGCCCGCTCGTTCTTCCAGTCCAGCCAGGTCGGTGCGGAGGCGCTGGTGGCCGCGGTCCGCGACGCGGTGGGCGTCGGCGTCTCGCCGGTGGTCGGCGGTTCGCCGGGCGAGCCGATCATCGACGCGTACGCCGGGGTCGGCCTGTTCGCGGCCACGGTGGGCCCGGGGCTCGACCGGCCGGTGGTGGCCCTCGAGTGGTCCCGATCGTCGGTGGCCGATGCCCGGCACAACCTGCGGGGCCTCCCGGCTCGGGTCGTGCGCACCGACGTGGCCCGCTGGGAACCGCAGGCCGCGTCGCTGGTGATCGCCGACCCCTCGCGGGCCGGCCTGGGCCGTTCCGCGGTGGAGGTGTTGGCCGCGACGGGCGCTCCGCGGGTGGTGCTGGTGAGCTGCGACGTGGGAGCGCTGGGTCGTGATACCCGCTTGCTGTTGCAGGCCGGGTACGCACTCGGTGACGTGCTGGTCGTGGATCTGTTCCCGCACACTCATCACATGGAGGTCGTCTGTCGGTTCGATCGCTGACGTCCGCACGGCGGGGCATGCGTGTCGTGTCGGATCAGTGTCGTAGGCGATGTCATCCAGCCCGGCCTCCGAACGCGGTGCGTATCTCGTGAACCGTGCCGATCTCCACGACCTGGATGCCACCGCGCTGGTGGGCGCGGTCCGCCGGCGTGATCACGGCGCGCTCGCCCTGGCCCACCGGCGTCACGCACCGGCGGTCCACGCCCTCGCCCGCCGCCTCCTCGGCCCGGTCACGCTCGCGAGTGAGGCGGCGCAGGAGGTCTTCCTCCGGCTGTGGGACCGACCCGAGCGGTTCGACCCGGCGCGGGATCGCTGCGGTCGTTCCTGCTCACGCAGGGCCATCGGCGCTCGAGGTGGGCTCGGCAGGCCACGCGGCCTGAGCCGGGCCGGCCGCGCCGGCCGCGCTACCCGCCGGGGACGGTGACGGTGCGGCAGCCGATGAGGGGGTTGGTGGTGCCGGTGC
>NZ_DAIUCK010000152.1:0-4409 GCF_036846205.1 Rhabdothermincola sp.
CACCCGGCCCGGACGCCCCCAGCCGCGGCACCCGCGAGGCCCGCCGATGCGTCGGGTCAGGCCCCGACGGAGAGGCGGACGCCGATCGCCTGGTCGTGGAGGCGCTGCGCCAGGCGGGTGGCGAGCACCATCACCTGCTCCGCCTGGGTGATGCCGTGCCGGGCCAGGCCGCACGCCGGGGTGATCAGCGCTCGGGTGCGCAGCAGTCCCGGGTCGCAGCCCCCGGCCACCAGGTCGCACCACAGCACCGAGAGCTGCCGCCACAGGCGCTCGACGGTCTGGCCCACCGGCCGGTCGGTGGGCACCGCGCCCCACGCCACCCAACCGCCGCGCTCGAGGAAATCGGCCAGCGTGCCCGCGGCCCGCTCGAGGCCTGCTCCCGCGGGAACGGAGAGGATCTGCGGCCCGGACTGCAGCAGCAACCGCCAGTCGGCCTCACCGCAGCAGTGCAGCCCGGTGGTGGCCCCGGTCTCCAGCACCGCGAGCGCGCTCGAGACCAGATCCACCGCGTCCACCGGGCCGATCGGGAAGCCCGGCGCGGTGCACGACGCGAGTGACGGCTCGTCCACGAAGGCGATCACCTCGGCCTGGGGCACGCGCTCCCCCACCAGGCGCAACATGGCGCGGGCCCGCTGCCTCACCGCCTCACCCGCCACCGCGAACGCCGACGAGGCCCGCAAGCCGGCGGCGTGCAGCGCGACGCCGAGGGTCACGGGGCCGGTGAGGGAGATCTTGATGGGGCCGCTGCGCTCGGCCATGGCGGTGAGGAAGGCCCGGAACCCGACGAAGGCGTCGCCGGCGAAGGATCGCTCGTCGAGCGGTGCGGCGGGGTCGATCGCGCGGTGGTCGATGGAGAGCGAGCCGTCCGCCTCGACGGAGATCCCGCTGATGCCCGACGCCGCCTGGCCGACCATGCCCTCGCGCTTGGAGCGCGCCGGCAGGGAGGGGGCGAAGGGCAGCCTCGGCGCGTGACGCAGCACGAACTCGACCGCCTCGCCGGGATCGACGTGCGGGAGGCTCCCGATGCCGGTCGCGATGCCCACCGGCAGGGCGACCCTCCGGTCATCGGCCATCCGAGCACCCCTTCCGCTGTGTCCCCCGCAGCAGGTCGATGAGCACCGGAATAGCGAGCGGCAGGCCGGCTGGGCAAATCTCGCACGATGCGCAAGGTCCTCGACGTGGTGGCCCGCTGGGGTGGCGCCGTGCTGTGGGCCACCCTGCCGTTCACCGCCGGCCCCACGCTGGCCGCCGCGCTCGACCCGGCCGGTGCGGGGTTCCGAACCTTCACGTCCGTCGCGGCCTGGACGGTGTGGGTGCTCACCCTGGTGGCCACCCTCGTGCCCCGCACGACCACGTTGACCGCCGTGCGCATCGTGGTGCCCACAGCCCCGCTGGCGATCGGGTGGGCGGTGGTGACCCTCCCCACCCCCGGCTGGCAGGAGGCGCTGGCGCTGACGGTCACCACCCTGGCCGCGGTGGTGGTGCTGGCCCCCCAGACCGGCGACGTGTTCATCGACGGCTCGTCCTACGGCCACGAGCGCCGGATGGCGCTGCGCGCTCCGGGGGTGCTGCTGCTCGGACCGATCGAAGCCGTGTGGGTGGCCGTGGTGGCCGGGGCCGCCGCCGGGCCGCTCCTCGTGGCCTCGGGGACGGTGCCTGGCGGCCTGGCCCTCACCGCGATCGGCTGGGCGATCGCGGTCGCCGGGGTGCGGGCACTGCACACGCTGGCCCGTCGCTGGCTGGTGTTCACCCAGGCAGGGGTGGTGATCGTGGACCCGCTGGCGCTCGCCGACACCCTCCTGGTACGGCGATCAACGCTGGCCTGGCTGGGACCGGCACCCGCCGGCACCGGCGCACACGACCTGACCGTGGGCGCCCTGGGACTCGCCGTCGAGCTGCGGTTCGCGGAGCCCGTGACCATCACGCCCTTGCCACCGCGGCGATCGGGCCGATCACGACCGGCCCCCGCGGCCATCGATGTCGACGCGGTGCTCGTGGCCCCGTCGCTGCCCGGCAGGATGCTGGAGGAGGCCCGCCGGCGCCGGCTGCCGGTTCAGGCGGCGATGCCGCCGCCGACCACCTCGTCGCCGTCGTAGAAGACCACGCTCTGCCCGGGCGCCACCCGCCGTTCGGGCGTGGCCCATCGCACCCGCACCTCGGCCCCGGAGCCGACGGCCCGTCCCTCGACCGGCCGGATCGTGGCCCGGCGGGGCACCCCGTGCGCCGAGCACTGCACCAGCACCTCCCCCGTCACGGGTCGGTCGCTCCAGACGACGTCGCGCACCTCGAGCTCGCTCACCTGGAGGTCGTCGCGGGAACCGACGGTGACCGTTCCCTGGACCACGTCCACCGCGATCGCGTACCGCGGCCCGCCAGCCCCGGCCACGCCCAGACCCTTCCGCTGACCGACGGTGACCAGCTCGAGGTGCTCGACCCGGCCCACCTCCCGGCCGGTCCGGTCCAGGACCCGTCCCGGGCGCAGCCCGATGCGCGGACCGAGGAACGCCTGGCGCCCTCCCGTGGCGGTGATGAAGCAGACGTCCTGGCTGTCGGGCTTGGCCGCGGTGCGCAACCCCAGACGGGCGGCCTCGGCCCGCACCTCGGCCTTGGTGAGCGCACCGACGGGCAGGATCGTGCGGGCCAGCTCGCGCTGGCCGAGCATGTAGAGCACGTAGCTCTGGTCCTTGGTGGCGTCCGCTCCCCGCCGGATGCGGCGGGTGCCGTCGGGGCGCTCGTGCACCCGGGCGTGGTGGCCGGTGGCCACCGCGTCGAACCCCAGGGCGACCGCCCGGCGCAGGAGGTGGTCGAACTTGAGGTGGCGGTTGCACTCGATACAGGGGTTCGGGGTGAGCCCGCGACGGTGGGCGTCGACGTAGGGCGAGACCACGTGCTCGTCGAAGGCGTCGGCGAAGTTGAAGACCAGGTGATCGATGTCGAGCTGCTGGGCGACCCGGCGCGCGTCGTCGACGTCGGCCACCGAGCAGCAGCCGGTGTCGCTCTCGCCTCCCCAGAGCCGCATGGTCACCCCGGTGACCTCGTGGCCCTGCTCACGCAGCCGCGCCGCGGCCACGGAGGAGTCCACCCCGCCCGACATGGCGACCAGCACCTTCACGTGTCGTCCCCGCCCGAGAACAGGCGCAGCCGCTCCACGGCAGGGGGGACGACCGCCAGGGCGCGGTCCACGTCGGCATCGGTGCTGGCCCATCCCAGCGACAGGCGCAACGACCCCTGCGCGAGCGACCGGGGAACGCCCATCGCCGCCAGCACGTGTGAGGGCTCCACCGCTCCGCTGGAGCACGACGACGCGGCCGAGGCGAACACCTCTCCCTTCTCCAGCAGGAACAGCAACGACTCGCTGTCGACGCCGGGGATGCACAGGTGGCAGATGCCCGGCACCTTGTGGGAGCGGTCCGGCCCGGCCGCGCCGGCCGGCACGCCGGTCTCGACGATCCCCGGCACCGTGGCCAGCAGGCCCTCGACCAGCCGGTCGCGCAGCTTGGTGACCCGCTCGACCTCGTCGTCGCGCTGATCCGCGGACCGCGCCGCCGCAACCGCAATCGCCACGATGCCCGCCACGTTCTGGGTGCCGCTGCGCCACCCACGTTCCTGACCGCCACCCACCTGGCGGGCCGCCAGCTCGACCCCGGAGCGGATGGCGAGCACCCCCACGCCCTTGGGCCCGCCGAACTTGTGGGCGCTCACCGACACCAGGTCGAACGGCGCCGTCACCCGAGCCAGGTCGAGCCAGCAGAACCCCTGGACCGCATCGGTGTGCAGCAACGCCCGCGGCGCACGCTCACGCACCACCGCGGCGACCTGCTCAAGGGGCTGGATGGTGCCGACCTCGTTGTTCACGGCCATTACCGAGACCAGCGTGACGGTCTCGTCGAGCATCGAGGCCAGGGCGTCGAGGTCGATCACCCCCCGAGGGTCGACGGGCACCAGACGCCCACCACGAGCCTCGACGGCGTCGAGCACCGCGTGATGCTCGATCGCCGAGCACACCACCGTGCCACCCCACCGATCGTGCACACCGAAGACCGCCAGGTTGTCGGCCTCGGTGCCCCCACCGGTGAAGACGATCTCGCCGGGCTCGAAGCCCAACAGCTCAGCCATCGTGTCGCGGGCCTCGTCGATCGCCCGACGTGCCTCGCGCGCCGGGCGATGCGCCCCCGAGGGGTTGGCGAACTGCTCGGTCAGGAACGGCAGCATGGCCTCGACCGCTTCGGGTCGCATCGGCGTGGTGGCGGCGTGGTCGAGGTAGCCGAGCACCCCTCAAGGCTACGGCCAACCCCTCAGGACCGCGAGGCCGGCCCTCCGAAGGTGGTGCCCGGGGGGACGGTCGGTGCGGAAGCCGGTGGTGGCGGCGGGCGCCATGCAGGTGGCGGTGGTGGAGGCGAGGGTGGAGG
>NZ_DAIUCK010000153.1:0-4372 GCF_036846205.1 Rhabdothermincola sp.
CCGTGCTCGGTGGCCAGGGACTCAGCGGACCGCGTGGCCCGATAGGCGCGCCCGGGCTCGTCGTGCACGGCAGGCGCATGCCGTGCCACCTCGCGGTCTCGCCGGCGGCGCTCGAGATCATCGAGCGTGTCGAACAGGTGCGCGATCGGGGCGGTGAGCTCGAAGTCGGCCCCGGTGCTCACCGCGTGGAGCAGGAACCCGTCTGATGGTGCGTCGACCTCGATCACCGACTTGCTGGTCTCGACCTCTGCGACCGGTTCGCCGCGTCGCACGGGGGCGCCGTCGGTGACGAGCCAGTCGACGAGCACCGCGTATTGGCTGTTCACGTCGGTGGTGGGAACGGTCACCGGTCGCATCAGGCCGCGTCCCTGATCGCCTGCTCGACCCCTGCTGCGCCCAGGATCATCTCGTCTTCGAGGTGCTTCGCGGACGGGACGATGTCGGCGGCGCTCGTTGCCACGCTCGGTGGCCGCCGGAGGCGCCCGAAGGCCACCCGACCGATGTGCTCGGCGATGCCGGTGCCCCAGCTCCACCCGGCGGTTCCCTCTTCCAGGGTGACCAGGGCTCCGGTGGCTGCGACGCTGCGTTCGATGGGCTCCCAGTCCGGCGGAGCGAGCTGGGTGGGGACCACGAGCTCCACGAACAGCTCCTCCTCGACCGCGAGCGGCTCGAGCAACTTCGCGGCCAGCGCCGCCTGGTAGCCGTACGCGACCACCGTGAGGACGCAGTCCCCGCTCGGCACCGCGGACAGGGTGACGGTGGGCAGGCCCGACCGCCCCGTCGTGCGCGACACCAGCAGTCCGTCCAGGTCCGCTGAGGTCTGCAGGTGCAGCGGGTAGAGCAGTTTGTGCTCGATGAACAGTGTCGGGTCGTCGTGGCGGAGCAGGACCGCGAAGACCTCGTCGGGATCGTGCAGCAGCGACGCGGCTGCGACCCGCAGATGAGGGATCCCGAGGAAGTGCTTCTCGAGGCTCTGGCTGTGAGTCGGGCCGTACCCGCGTCCCCCGCCCGAAGGCGTCCGGACGATGACCGGGCACCGAACCTGGCCGTCGTACATGGACGGGTACTTGGCGGCGTGGTTCACGATCTGGTCGAAGGTGAGGGTGAGGAAATCGCCGAACATCACCTCGACGACGGGCCGGTACCCGTGCATGGCGAGGCCCGTGCACACCCCCACGAGAGCTCCCTCGCTGATCGGTGTCGCTCGGACCCGGTCGGGGAAGTCGGTGCTGAGCCCCCGCGTGACCTTGAAGGCCCCGCCGTAGGGGTCGACGATGTCCTCGCCCAGGATCACCACCGTGGGATCACGTTCGAGGCTGGACCGGAGGGCGTCTCCCAGTGCTCGGGCGTAGATCATGCCGACCTCCGTACGGCGTCGAGGAGGTCGCGGATCGCCTCGGTGACCTCCCGGTCGATGCGTTCGCTGGTCTCCCGCCTCAGGCGCGGGCGGTGCACCGCCAAGGGATCGAAGGCCCAGCGGTGGTTCACCTCGTCCACGGGCCGGTTGTCGTCGTTCTTGGAGTGATGGCAGAGCCGGTAGGTCTTGATCACGAGGGCGCGTGGTCCATGGGTCCTGGTTGCCGCCACCTCGTGCCGGGCCGCTTGATGGATCTCGAGCACGTCGGTCGTGTCGAGCTCGCGGGCCGGTATCCCGAACGCGGTGAACCGGGCCGCGATGGAGCCGGCGAGGTTCCGTGCCCGTGGCGTGCTCTGCGCCCACCCGTTGTCCTCGCAGACGATCAGGAGGGGGAGCTGCCACAGGCTGGCGATGTTGAGCGTCTCGTAGACGACCCCCTCGCCCAGGGTGCCGTCGCCGATGAAGGCCACGCTGATCCGGTCCCCGCCGTCGAGGCGCTGGCCGAGCGCGATGCCGGCTGCGTTGGGGACCGTCCCACCGAGCACGCCGTTGGACTTGAAGCCCGGTGCGCAGAGATGCTGGCTGCCGCCACGTCCTCCGCACACACCGCCGGGCAAGCCCATGATCTCGCGCAGCAGCCCGTCAGCATCGCCGGTGAGTGCGAGGTAGTGACCGTGGCAGCGGTGGTTGCTGAACACGTGGTCACCCGGTTGGAGGTGATCGGCGATCCCGACGGCGTCCGCCTCCTGGCCGATGCAGCAGTGGGTCGTTCCGTTCAGCGCCCCCTCGTCGAACAGCGACAGCAGCGTCTCTTCGAACCGGCGGATGAACGCCATGCGCCGGTAGAGCCGCACCTCGAGCGACTCGTCCGGCGCGCCGATCAGTCGCTCGTCGGTTGCGGCGGAGCTCCGAGCGGTGACGGGTGCCGGAGTCATGTTCGCGCCATCTCCTGGAAGCCGCGGACGTAGGTGTGGGCCTGCTCAGGCCAGCCGTACCGGTCGTAGAGGCGCCGCGCGTTCTCGACGAGCTCCTCGCGCCGTGCGGGATCGCGATACAGCTCGACGATCGCCCGCGCCAGTCCGACGTGATCGCCAGATTCAACGTAGTAGAGGCTGTCGGGTCCGAAGTAGGCCGACACCGAGTCGAGGCGGGTGGCGATGACGGGCTTCCCGAAGAGGATGTAGTCGTACATCTTGTTGGTGTGCACGAGGTTCGAGTACGGCGAGGAGAGCTGGGCCACGATGCCGACGTCGGCCCGGCTGAGCTCGTCGGTGAGCTGCTCGAGCGGCACCCATCCGAGGAGGTCGACGTGGTCGCGCAGGCCCAACTCATCGATGAGTTCGCGCAGGCGCGAGGTATGCGTCCCGTCTCCGGTGATGCGGAACCGGAGGTTCGGGACCTCCTCGCGGGCGAGCGCGACGGCCCGCAAGATCGTCTCGTGCCCGTAGCGCTCCTCGATGACCCCGTGGCACAGAAGGCTGAAGTCCCGTGTCGCACCAGTGGTATCCGCGTCCCCGTCGCTCCCGGAGGGCGAGCCGCCGCCGTTGGAGCGCGGGAATGCGTCAGGGGCGGGACCGTTCAGCACCACCCTGATCTTGGATGGATCGGCCCCGCGCTCGACGTACGCGGCCTTGAGCTGCTCGGTCACCGTGTAGGTCAGGTCCGCGTACCGGATGGCGAGCTGCTCCACCCGCACGAACAGCTTGGGCCACCAACCAGGCCCGAACCGCATCTCGCCGAGCTCGGGTGTCGGCTCTTTCAGGAAGGCGACCACCCGAGCACCCATGGCCTTGGGAACGACGGTGGCGAAGACGAGGAAGTCGGGCATGGAGCTCACCTGGATCACCCGGAAGCGGAAGCGCAGGTGCAGCCAGGTGACGAGCGCCGAGGCGGCGAGGAAGAAGGTGAGGTAGTCCGCGAGGTACCGCGCGTCGGAACCGCGAGCCCGCCGCAGTGGCACGGTGTGGAGCCGGATGCCCGACCTGCCCACATCCACGGGCGCGCCCTCAGGGTCGGCCAGGCAGATGACGTGCACCTGGAATCCGGCGGCGGCCAGCGCCTCGGCCTCACGGCGAGTGGGCAGTTCGTAGTACTCACGATGGCGGATCAGGCAGACGTGTTCGGCCACAGGACCTCCTCTCCGATCCGGGCGTGCGGGTCGGGTGCCGGGTCCGGTACCCGTCGCCACGCCGTGAGGGCAAGTGCCAACAGGGCGATGTTGAGGTCCGCGGTCCCGCGCATCGTGAGGTGGGGATCGAACAGCATCACGACCGAGAGGACGCACAGGGCTGCTGAGCTCGCGACCGCGGCGACGCCGATGGCGTCGGTCCGGCTCCTGGCGATCCGCACCACCGTGGTCGCAGCGACACCCACGAACACGAAGTAGGCGATCAGGAAGGGCAGGCCCCCGTTCCACAGGAGCCACGTGTGCCCGCTCTCGATGTAGACCCACTCCCGCCAGACCTCCGGTGCCGGGACGCGTGCAGAGGTCCGTACCCCGAGCGTCCAGTTCCAGTCCTCGGAGAGGGGTGGCCAGAAGTAGGTGCGGAGGTTCTGGAGGCGGACCGTCCAGCTCTGGGGGACCCCGGCAGCCGATCGGAATCCGGCCAGACGAGCGTCGATCACCGGTTGCAGCAGGAGGGCCGCGCCGATGGCGAGGGGGATGCCAACGGCGGTCAGCCGGCCGAGACTGCGGGTGAGCATCCCGGCGACCGCAGCAGCGACCATCACGGCGATGGCGGCGGTGAACTGGCCGGACGCCAGCGCTCCCAGCAGGAAGATCCCCCCAGCGAGGGCGAGGAGGGCTCGATGGCGACGGCCGAAGTGCCACCAGGCGATCGCCATCGCGAGCAGGAAGGCCATCATGTCCCCGACGGCGATCGACGAACCAACGGTCGAGCTGCCGCGGCCCAGCGCGAGGGGGTCGACCTCGTCGGCATTCGCGAACCAGGTGTTCAGCAGACTTGTGATGCCAGCGAGCTGGAGAGACTGAAGCACCGCGACCGCCGCGACCAC
>NZ_DAIUCK010000154.1:0-4364 GCF_036846205.1 Rhabdothermincola sp.
GTCCCGCCCCCGCCACCGACCCGCCGCGACGACGTCGTCGACCTCCTCCACGGCCGCGAGGTCGCCGATCCCTACCGGTGGCTCGAGGACGGTTCCTCCGAGGCCACCCGATCCTGGGTCGAAGCCCAGAACGCGCACAGCTCGCGCATCCTGTCGGCGGTCCCCGGGCGCGACGCACTCCACCGGCGCCTGGTCACCCTCCTGCGCGCCGGATCGTCGGTGGCGTGCATGGTCGCGGGCGACCGGGTGTTCTCCCTGGAGCGCTGGGGACGGCACGACCAGGCGGTGCTGGTGGTCCGGCCCGCCAAGGCGCGGGGCCTGGCCCGCACCATCGTCGATCCGCACCGCCTGACCGGCGACCCCACCACCGCGATCGACTGGTACCACCCTTCACCTGACGGACGCCTGGTCGCCTACGGGCTGTCGTCGGGGGGCGACGAGCGCAGCACGCTCCACGTCCTCGACGTCGAGACCGGCAAGCGGCTGGCCGACCGCATCCCCAACACCCGCGCCGCGTCGATCGCCTGGACGCCCGACGGGCAGGCCTTCGCGTACACCCGGTACCCCGAGCCTCACACCGTTCCCGACGAGGAGCAGGGCTACTGGCGCAAGGTCTACTGGCACCGGCTGGGCCAGCACTGGCGCCAGGACGAGCTCGTGTGGGACAAGCTGCCCGACAAGACCGCGTGGACCAACGTGTCGATCTCCCGCGACGGGCGGTGGATGCTGCTGCACGTCTCGCTGGGGTGGAGCCGGGTGGACGTGCACCTCATCGACCGCAGCACCGGTGCGCACACGGTCATGATCGAGGGGGTCGAAGCCGTCTCGTCGTTCACCGTCGTGGGCGACCAGGTCATCGGGGTCACGACCCTCGATGCCGATCGTGGCCGGGTGGTGTCGGCACCGGTCGCGGCCGCGTGGCAGGACCACTGGTGCACGATCGTGCCCGAGAGCGATCACGTCCTGGAGGCGGTGGTGCCGACCGCCGACTCGCTGCTGGTGCTGTCCTCGCGCTCGGCGGTGTCGTACCTCGACCGGTATCGCCTCGACGGGACCGGTCACGAGCCCGTCGAGCTGCCGGGCATCGGGTCGCTCGCCGGGTTGTCGGGCAGCCGCGACCGGGACGAGGCGTTCTTCTCGTTCACCTCGTTCGCGCTGCCACCGACCATGTACCGCTGGCGTCCGGGCACGATCCAGGACTGGAGCCGGCTCCGCCAGTACGACGGCAGCGGCGAGGAGACGCCCGGCGACATCGTGGTCGAACAGGTTCGCTACGAGAGCACCGACGGAACGCCGGTGACGATGTTCCTCATCCGGGCGGCGCAGACCGTCCCGTCGCCGGACACGGCGTGCATCCTGACCGGGTACGGCGGCTTCTCGATCACCATGGGCCCGGCGTACTCGGCCGCGGTGGTGGCGGTGTGCGAGCGGGGGGCGATCTACGCGGTGGCCAACATCCGCGGCGGTGCGGAAGAGGGCGAGGCCTGGCACCGGGCGGGGATGCGCGAGCACAAGCAGCGGAGCTTCGACGACTTCGCGGCCGCCGCCCGATGGCTCGTGTCAGAAGGGATGACCTCCCCCGAGCGGTTGGCGATCCGCGGCGGGAGCAACGGGGGTCTGCTGGTCGGCGCGACCATCACCCAGCACCCGGAGCTGTGCCGCGCTGCGCAGATCGCGGTGCCGCTGCTGGACATGCTGCGCTACCACCACTTCCTCATCGCCCGCTTGTGGATCCCTGAGTACGGCGACCCGGACGTTCCCGAGGAGTTCGAGTGGCTGCACGCCTACTCCCCCTACCACCGGGTGGTGGATGGCACCTGCTACCCCGCGGTGCTGCTCACGACCGCCGAGGGCGACAGCCGGGTCGATCCGATGCACGCCCGCAAGATGGCCGCTCGCCTCCAAGCGGCGACTTCCTGCGGCGCCGAGCGTCCGATCCTGCTGCGCGAAGAGCGTGAGGCCGGCCACGGCCAGGGCAAGCCGGTGTCCAAGCAGGCCGAGGAGCTGGCCGACGCCCTCGGCTTCCTCTTCTGGCAGCTCGGCACCTGAGCGACCTGCTCACTCGTGCGAACCGCCCGGTCCCGAAGCGGGAAAGTGGCGCTTCGCGGATGAGCGGGGTGTAGGGGTCCCGGGCGCGTAGCAGGGGCACTGCGAATCTGACGGTGTCAAAGCCTTCGGATCCTGAGGTGCCCCTGCTGTGTTCAACGCTACGCGCGCGTGCGAGCTGTTGGTTGGTCTCCCCGGCGGTGAACGTCCTCGACGTCGTCGAGCCGCTCGCCGGCCGGCTCGAGGTCACCGTCGAGTCGATCATCGAGTCGCCGCTCTGTCCGAACTGTGGTGAGCGGGCATGGGTGAAGGATCGCCCCGTCGTCGAGCTCGTCGACCTCACCTGTTTCGGGCGGCCGGTCACCCTGCGATGGAAGAAGCACCGCTTCTGGTGCCCGAGGCCGTGGTGCCGGCAAGGGTCGTGGACACATGAGGACCCGCGGATCGCCGCGCCTCGCTTGTCGGTGTCGGCGCCAGCTGGCATGCGATCAACGACGACGTCATCGCCTACGGCACCGCGCCTCTCGAGGCGGACACGGATCGGGTCGGGACCGTCGAAGCTCTCGGTGTCGATGAGGTGCTCTTCGCCCGGGTGGGGCGGTGGCGGACCCAGGCGTGGTCCACGTCGATCGTCGACGTCGCTGGGGGTCAGCTCCTCGACGTGATTCCGGGCCGCTCGTCGGCAGGCCTGTGCGAGTGGCTCGCGGCGATGCCCAAGGCGTGGCTGGACGCGGTGTCGTGGGCGGTGTTGGACCTGTCGGGGCCGTGGCGACTCGCGTTCGACACGATGCTGCCCGCGGCCTGCCAGGTCGCCGATCCGTTCCACCTGGTGAAGCTCGCGAACCAGCGTCTCGACGAGCTCCGACGCCGGGTGCAGCAGGAGACCCTCGGCCACCGTGGCCACAACCACGACCCGCTCTACCGCTCCCGCCGCCTGCTCACCCGAGCCGACGAACGCCTCGACGAGAAGGGTCGATCGAAGCTGCTAGGGCTGCTCGACGCCGGCGACCCCCGCGGTGAGGTCCGCACCGCGTGGCACGCGAAGCAGACCGTGAGAGGCACCTACGACATCGCCGACCCCGACCTTGCCGCCGTGTTCGTCGAGCGGCTCGGCTGGGATCTCCAAGACGGCTCCTGCCCGCCCGAGGTCCGCCAGCTCGGCCGCACCATTGTGGCCCTACGCGGTGAAGCTGGGAGTGGTGGGGTGGGGGTCCGCTGGTGAGGTGGGGGCCTCGGTGAAGCTCGTGACTGTCTGACGGTCCGAGTTCAAGGAGGCCCCGGTGGGTGACGGTAGTGCTGGTGCGGTGTGGTTTGGCGCGCTTGGGTTCAAGGTGTTGAGGGTGCTCGATGCCGAGTTCGAGTTGGTGGTCGAGGTCGAGTCGACCGCGACGGTGGTGGGGTGCGGGTCGTGCGGGACGCGGGCCAAGGCGAAGGATCGGCGCTGGGTCACGTTGGCGGACGCACCCTCAGCGGGGCGACCCGTGCGGGTCCGGTGGCGGAAGCGGGTCTGGTCGTGTCCCGAGCCGGCGTGTGACGCCAAGACGTGGACCGAGCAGTCGACCTTGGCGGGCCCGCGGCGGGTGTTGACCGAGCGGGCTGCGTCGTGGGCGACCGAGCGGCTCGCCGCGGTCGAGGGGACGACCGCCTCGTTGGCTCGAGGGTTCGGGGTGTCGTGGTCGACGGTGTGGGCCGCGGTCGAACGGCTCGGCCGCGAACGGATCGACGACCCGGGCCGAGTCGGGCCGGCCGCGATGGTCGGGTTCGACGAGACCGTGATGTCACCGGCTCGGCGGCGTCGACGTCGCCGGTTCGTGACCGCCGTGGTCGACGTGGAGACTGGCCAGATCCTCGACGTGTTCGAAGGCCGCGACGCACGCGATCTCCGGGACTGGATGGCATCGATGCCCCCGGAGTGGCTGGCGGGCATCGATGTCGTGTCGGTCGACCCCCACGAGGGCTACCGCAGCGCGGTGGTCAACCCCGACCCCCTCACCGGGCTTGAGAGCCCGCTGGCCGGAGTGATCGTGGTGGTCGACCCGTTCCACGTCGTGCGCCTCGCGAACCACGCCGTCACCAGGGCACGCCAACGCACCCAGCGGGAAACGTTCGATCGGCGTGGTTGGAAGGGTGACCCGCTCTACGACGTCCGCAAGCTGCTGCTGATGGGCGCCGAACGGCTCGACGAGCGGGGCTGGGAACACCTCCGCTCGGCGCTCGACGCCGGCGACCCCGACGACAACGTCGCCGACTGCTGGGTCGGCAAGGAAAAGGTCCGCGACGTCTACCTCACCGACGACCCGGTGCTCGCCGCCGCCCGG
>NZ_DAIUCK010000155.1:0-4342 GCF_036846205.1 Rhabdothermincola sp.
GCCCACCACCGCCAGCCACCGGTCGACCCCGAGGTGGTCGGCGAGCGCAGCCTGGGTGCGCACCATGTCACGGATCGACACCACCGGGAACCGCGAGCCGTAGGGTCGCCCGGTGGCGGGATCGATCGACGACGGGCCCGTGGTGCCCTGACACCCGCCGAGCACGTTGGCGCAGACCACGAAGAGCCGGTCGGTGTCCAGAGCCCGCCCGGGGCCGATCAGGTCGTCCCACCAACCCGGGGTGGGATGCCCGTGGCCGCTGGGGCCGGCGGCGTGCGAATCACCGGTGAGGGCGTGGCACACCAGCACCGCGTTGGAGGCATCGGCGTCGAGCTGCCCCCAGGTCTCGTAGGCGACGGTGATCCCCCGGAGGGTGCCGCCGCCCTCCAACACGAACGGCCGCTCGGTGGCGAGGGTGAGGAACTGGCGGTGACCCACCGGGTCCCCGACCCGCCACGCCCCCGTCGCGGGCAGCGGCACCGGGCTGATCGGCGCGCGGCCAGCCAGGTCCCCGTCAACCGCACCGTCGGCCAAACGATCGCTCCCGTCGCTCGGGGGTCGGACACCGCAAGGACGAGCGGGCGAGGCTCGGACACTTCGTTGCCGTCGGCGGCGACGCCGCCTCGGGCCACATCCCCACCCTTCGGGGTGGGAGGCACCTTGGGTGTCCGTCCCAGGTTGCCGGACCCGGTTGCCCGGGCCACTCCTGATGTCGGCGCACAGCGTAGCCGGGCCAGTGTTCTGGTGGGTAACCAGAAAGATCACGGCCCGCTGCCGGGTGGTCGGATCACAGGCCCCCGCCGGGTGACCCGATCACGGGCCTGCGGGTGCGCCATCCCCGTGGGCGGGATCGCCGGCGCGCTGCCAGCGGTCGAGCTCGACCAGCGCGGTGAACTCGTCGAACGTCGCCAGCCGTCCGAGGTCGTCCCGCAGGGTCCCGGCGCCGGCCAACCGCTCGAAGGTGTCGCGCAGCGCTCGCACCGTCGAGAACAGGCCGGTGAGCGGCGAGACGATGAGGTCGAAGCCCAGCTCGTGCAGCTCATCGGGGGTGAGCAGCGGCGTCTTGCCCCCTTCCACCATGTTGGCCACCAGCACGGTGCCCGCCAGGGCGGAGGCGATCCGCTCCAGCTCGGGGATCGACCGAGGGGCTTCCACGAACACCGCGTCCACCCCCAGGTCGGCGGCCATCCGAGCCCGCTCGATGGCCTCGTCGAGCCCCAGCGGCGCCCGGGCATCGGTGCGGGCGGTCACGTGCAGCGCGTCGCGGTGGGCGATCGCCGCCCGCAGCTTGGCCAGCCACTCGTCGCGGGGCACCACCTCCTTGCCGTCCAGGTGGCCGCAGCGCTTGGGCCA
Organism: Rhabdothermincola sp.; assembly: GCF_036846205.1. Taxonomy (NCBI): domain Bacteria; kingdom Bacillati; phylum Actinomycetota; class Acidimicrobiia; order Acidimicrobiales; family Iamiaceae; genus Rhabdothermincola; species Rhabdothermincola sp. The sequence goes on from NZ_DAIUCK010000155.1 coordinate 1,354, forward strand.
GCGCTGGTCCTCGAGGAACAGGCCCGCGGCGCCGGCCTCCTCCCAGAGCTCCACGGTGCGGATCGTGTTCGACGGATCGCCGTAGCCGGTGTCGGCATCCACCACCACCGCCAGCTCCGGCACCGCCCGGCACACGCGGCGGGCCACCTCGGCCATCTCCGTCTGGGTCAGCAGGCCGATGTCGGGAACCCCCAGGTACGCGCCCGACACGCAGTAGCCCGACAGGAACACGGTCGAGAACCCGGCGCCGCGAGCCAGGAGTGCCGACAGTGGATCCCACACGCCGGGCATCAGGACGGTCTGCCCGTCGGCGAGCCGGGCGCGCAGCTGTTGGCCGGCTGGCGGTGGGGATGCGGGCCGGGACATGGCCGCCGACCGTAGCCCGGCCGCTGACCCCGCACCCGGGCTCGGCCTCCGAGTCGGGCAGGCCGCGAGCGCGGACTGCTCAGCGGAACGGCGGCAACCGTGCTTCCCACCAGGCCAGGCACCGCTCCCCGGCGCCGTACGCCTCGGTCATCGCCGCACCGGCGCGCACCAGCAGCGCCCGCCAACGCGAGCCGTCGCCGCCGGAGGCTGCGGCCGCGCCGTCCCGCAGCAGTGCCGCGGCCTGCTCCCAGGGGCGGTGGCGAGGCGGCAACGGGATCTCCGCCACGTCGCGGGCCGCGAGCTTCACCGCGTCGGCGGCGAGCGCGGCGCCGGCGACCCTGGCCATGGCCCACGCGCTCACCGGCGGGGCCAGGAGGATCGCCGCCACGGCCCACAGGTCCTCCGGATCCGTGGTCACCGCCACCACCGGCACCGACGGCCACCACCTGCCGGTCTCATCGACGGCTGCCTCGAGCACCCGGGTCTGGGTGGCGACCACGACCTTGGGCACCAGCACCGAGTCCGCCCAACGGGCGAGGTCGGGCTCCGCTCGCCGCAGGGCCGCGAGGTCCACCACCGGTGCGGTCCATCGCTGGCCGGCGAAGCGCACCGGCCGCTGCCCCCACAGGCATCGCAGGGGGTCGATCACACCTGCGGTCACGAGCGGTGCCGACCCCTCCGCCGGCAACGACTCCGGGGCGCCGGCACCGGCCTCGACCACGTGAGGGCCGATGCCGTAGTACTGGTCCCGGAACCCGGCGGTCGCCCGAGCCAGGTCCCCGAGCCGCCCCCGCCCCGGGCTGTCGATCTCCACCGGGGGCACCCCGCGCCGGTCCACGATCAGCGCCGACCACGTGGGAGCGGCGTCCAGAGCTCCGGCTCGGATGGGAGCCGGGTCGACGGGCTCCATCGCCTGGCCGACCCACCGCCGGATCGGTTCGTCGGGCCGCGGCCCGCCACCGAGGCGCCGCTCGAGCACCGGCGCGCAGACCCGGACCGAGGCGTCGAACACGTCTCCCTCCGCCAACCACAGGCCCCGCAGCGCGGCGTGGCGGAGCACGTGCCGGCGGGCGCGGCGGGCATCGCGGGCCGCGAGGAAGGACTCCGGCATCACCAGCACCACCCGTCCCCCGTCGCGGACCAGCTCCACGGCCGCGGCGAGGAACAGCGACGACGAGTCGGCGTACCCGGTGGCCACGTCACCGAGCTGCTGGCGCAGCACCGCGGCCTGCTCGGGGGTGCGGGCGGTCCGGCTGGCGAGCTGGCTCTGAAAGGGTGGGTTGCCGAGCACGGCATCGAAGGGCTCCGGGGACCCCGGCCAGGCGTCCAGGCCTCGGCACAACGCGTCAGCCACCGCGAGGTTCGTCCGCTCGACCCGCTGGCCGGCCTCGGCCGCCCAGCGGACCAGTGCCATCTCGGTCACCGCGATCGAGCGGGGATCGAGGTCGATCCCCCAGAGCAGGTCCTCCACGATGCGGCGGCGGGACAGGCCACGACTCTCGAGGACCCGGCCCGCAGCAAGCAGGAACGCTCCCCCGCCACACGCCGGGTCACACACCCTCACCGCTCCGTCGAGATCCTCGAGGGCCAGCCGGGCGAGCCCGAGGGCGACCGGCGCCGGGGTGTAGAACGCGCCGGCTCGCCGCCGAGCATCCCGGTCCTGGAGGGCCTGGTGTGCGATGCCGAGCAGGTCCGGAAGCGATGCGCCGAGGTGCTGGTCGCTGTCCGGGTCAAGCCGTGCCGCGTGTGCCGTGACCTGCTGGAGGTATGCCGCCGTGCTCGACGCCGGAGCCGGGCCACCCACGGCGGCGACGCTACCGGTTGGGATTGTTCTGCACGAAGCAGCTGATGGTGGTACCGGCGAGGCCCGGTCCGCTGAAGGTGATGGTCGTCGGGCCTTCGAAGCCAGGTGGAGCGGTGGCGGTCACCGGGATCGACGAACCGGCCGCGATGGTGCCCTGGGGCACGGTGAGCTGTGGGCTGGAAGCGGAGTAGGTCCCCGCCGAGCCGCCGACGTTCGACATCGTCCCGATGGTGGCCGAGCTGTTCTTCGGAATCTGGCAGGAGCCTCCGCTGAATACCAGGTAGGCCGGACCGGTCGGTCCGGGGTTGGTCGGCGGGGGCCCGATGATGGTCTGGGGTGGCAGGGTGACGGCGGCGGTGGTCGATGTCGTGTTGACCGTCGACGTCGTCGACGAGGAGCTGGTGGTGGTGCTCTCCACCGGCGAGGTGGTCGAGACCGGGTCCGCCGTGGTGGTGGTCGAGTTCCTGGCCCCGGTCGTGGTCGTGGACTCCTGCGAGGCCGCGGCCTCGGTCGCGTCCTGGTCGCCACCACCGCCACCGGCCAGCGCGACGATGCCCACGATCACCCCCAGGAGCACGACGGCGGCGCCGACGCCGATCAGCACCCCCTTGTTGCTCTTGGTGCCCTCGCCGGCGGGCGCCGATGGGGATGGCCGTGACCCGGCGGCCCCGGCCGTCCCGGCGCCCGCGGCGACCGCCGTGACCGCCGCGACCGGAACGGTGTCGTCGCTGGTGTCCCGGTCCGTCTCGGCGCTCTCAGCCGACGACTCGGTCGTCGCAACCGCGGTCGAGCCTCCATCCTCGACCGCCGGTGGTGGGG
>NZ_DAIUCK010000156.1:0-4211 GCF_036846205.1 Rhabdothermincola sp.
CCATGCGCCTCGGCGCGACCGCCCGTCAGCCGCGGCCGGCGTTCGGCTTGCGCCCGTGGTTCGCCGGCTTGCGGCGAGCGTTGGTCTTGCGCTTCGACGTCTTCTTCGACATAGGTGGGCAACGCTACCCCGTGGGGTGCGAACCGGCCCATTCGATCAACTCGCCGGCGGTCCAGGTGTTGACGATGCGGTCGAGCGCGATGCGGTGGCGTGCCGCCTTGTCGCAGCCGAAGACCTGCCACTCCAGTTGACCAGGAGCGTGCGCGTCGGTGTCGATGGCCACCTTGCAGCCCCAGTCGAGGGCCACATCGAGCAGGGGGTCGGGTGGGTCCTGGCGCTCGGGGCGGCAGTTGATCTCCACCGCGGTGTCGAAGCGGGCGCAGGCGGCGAACACCAGCTCCGGGTCGAAGCGCGACGGGGGCCGGGCGACCTCGGGGTCCGAGGCCACCTGCGCCCCACGTGAGCGCAGCTTGCGCCCCGTGCAGTGACCGAGGATGTCCACGTGGGGGCTCGAGACCGCGAGCACCATGCGCCGGGTCATCTCGCGCTCGTCCATGCGCAGCTTCGAGTGCATGCTGGCCACCACCACGTCGAGGCGAGCCAACAGGTCATCGTCCATGTCGAGCGTGCCGTCCTCGAGGATGTCGACCTCCATCCCGGTGAGGATCGAGAACGGGGCGAGCACCGCGTTGAGGCGCTCCACCTCTTCGAGCTGCGCCACCAGCCGGTCGCGGTCGAGGCCGTGGGCCACCGTGAGCCGCGGCGAGTGGTCGGTGAGCACCAGGTACTCGTGGCCGAGCGCCTGCGCGGCGCGGGCCATCTGCTCGATGCTGGCGCCCCCGTCGCTCCAATCCGAGTGGACGTGGCAGTCGCCCCGCAGCGACGCCCGGTAGGGCCTGGCCTCCTCGGTGAGCGGGAGGCGGCTCTCGCGTTCCGCTCGCACCAGGCGCGCCGGCACCATGCCGGCCAGTGCCTCGGTGATGACCTGCGCGCTCGACGGCCCGATCCCGGGGAGGTCCTCCAGCCGCCCGGCCGCCGCGAGCTGCGCGATCCGCTCGTCGCCCTGCTCGCGCACCACCTGCGCCGCCCGGAGGAACGCCCGGACCTTGGAGGCCGGTGCCAGCGCCCGGTCGAGGTAGTAGACGATCGCCTCCAGCGCGTCCGCCGGCGACAGCGGCGGTTCCGGCAGCTCGGGCACGGATCGAGCGTAGGAGGCCAGGCAGTACCCTGACCTCGTGGAGCGCTTCGGGTTCGTTGGCTTGCCGAACGCCGGCAAGTCATCGCTGTACAACGCGCTGTCGGGCGGGAGCGCCCTGGCCGCGCCGTACGCGTTCGCCACCACCGACCCCAACGTCGGGGTGGCGAAGGTGCCCGACGACCGCCTCGATCGTCTCGCCGCGATGAGCAACTCCCGCAGCGTGATCCCCGCCAGCGTGCAGTTCACCGACATCGGTGGGCTGGTGGAGGGGGCGAGCAAGGGTGAGGGGCTCGGCAACCGGTTCCTCGCCGGGATCCGCGAGGTCGACGCGATCGTCTACGTGCTGCGGGCCTTCGACGACCCGGACGTGCCGGGCTCACCCGATCCCCTCGAGCACCTCCGGGTCCTCGAGATCGAGCTGAGCCTCGCGGACCTCGACAGCGTCGAGAACCAGCTCGGCAAGCGCCGCAAGGCGGCCAGGCACGACAAGGCGATCGCCGACGAGGTGGCCGCGCTCGAAGCGGCCCACGAGGTGCTGGCCGCGGGCACCCCGATCTACCGCAGCGACCTGCCGGCGGCGCAGCGTGAGCTGCTCGGGAGCTACTTCCTGCTCACCGACAAGCCCGTGCTGGCGGTGGTGAACGTCGGCGAGGGCGACCTCGATCGCATCGACGAGAAGATCGCGCCGGTGGTCGCCGAGCTCGGCGATCACGGGGAGGTGATCGGCGCATGCGTGCAGCTCGAAGCCGAAGCCGCGCAGCTCGACCCCGACGAGCGGGCGGAGATGCTCGAGGCCCTGGGGCTCGGGGAGGGAGGCCTGCCCCGCTTCATCCGCGCCGCGTACCACCTGCTGGGTCTGCGCACGTTCTTCACCACCGGGGAGAAGGAGACCCGCGCCTGGACCTTCCGGGCGGGCTGGAAAGCGCCGCAGTGTGCGGGGGTCATCCACTCCGACTTCGAGCGGGGCTTCATCCGGGCCGAGGTCATCCACTGGGACGAGCTGCTCGAGATCGGCTCGTGGTCCAAGGCGCGCGAGCTCGGGAAGCTGCGCGTCGAGGGCAAGGACTACGAGGTGGCCGACGGTGACGTGCTCGAGATCCGGTTCAACGTCTGACCCTCGAGATGGCCTGGCTGGTGCGTGACGAGCGGGTCCTCGCGACGCTGGAGGTCGCGGAGTCGGTGCGTGGCCGCACCCGGGGCCTGCTCGGCCGTGACGGCATCGAGGGCGCCATCCTGCTGCGGCCCGCGAAGTCGGTGCACAGCTTCGGGATGCGGTTCCCGATCGACGTGGCCTTCGTCGACCGGGAGCTGGTCGTGGTGCGCACCTGCCGGTTGCGACCGAACCGGATCACCCTGCCGGTGTGGCGGGCTCACGGCGTGATCGAGGCCGAGGCGGGGGCGTTCGGTCGCTGGGGTCTGGCGCCCGGTGACCGCCTCGAGGTCCGCGGCCTCGACGGAGGCGCTCCGGGGTCCTCATGAGCGCGGCGGGAGGCGTCCTGGTGCTCGTGGGCACGCCGATCGGGAACCTCGGTGATCTCTCCCCGCGGGCCGTCGACGCCCTCCGATCTGCGGACGTCATCGCATGCGAGGACACCCGCCGGGCGGGCAGGCTGCTGGAGCGAGCCGGGGTGCGGAGGCCGGGGTTGCTGGTCGTGAACGACCACACCGAGGCCGCGCAGGTCAAGGAGGTGCTGGCCCGACTGGCGCGGGGGGAGCGGGTCGCGGTGACCACCGACGCCGGGATGCCCGGTATCTCCGACCCGGGTGAGCGCCTGGTGCGCGCCGCGCTCGCCGCGGGGTTCGAGGTCGAGGTGGTGCCCGGACCGTCTGCGCTGGTGGCCGGGCTGGTCGTCAGCGGTCTGCCCACGGGCCGGTTCGTCTTCGAAGGGTTCCTGCCCCGCAAGGGCGGTGCTCGCGCCGAGCGTCTCGCCGCCCTGGCGGGGGAGCAGCGCACCATCGTGCTGTTCGAGGCCCCCCACCGACTGGCCCGCACGCTCGCGGATCTGGCCGCCGCGTTCGGGGATGATCGACCGGTGGCGCTGGCCCGCGAGCTCACCAAGCTCCACGAGGAGGTCTGGCGGGGCCCGCTGGGCGAGGCCGCCCGCCGCGCCGGCGAGGTCGAGCCTCGCGGCGAGTACGTGGTCGTGGTCCAGGGCGCGCCCGCCGGCGCGGGGCCGACCGACGACGAGATCCTCGAGGCTCTGGGCCAGGAGGTCGCGTCGGGCCGGTCGACCAAGGACGCGGTGGCCGCGGTGGCCCGGCGCCTCGGGGCCGGCAAGCGCCGGGTGTACGAGCTCGCCACCCGCGACGGCTGAGGCGTCCGCTGGCGGGCGCCATGTCACCGATGGCGCCGGTGTCGCCTGGTGTCGTCAGCTGTCGCCGGTGCCGTCGACGCCGTCGACGCCGTCAGAACCCGGTGACCCATCGGCGGATCACCAGCGGGCACGAGACCAGTGGTGACCACCCGTCGGGTGAAGGCTCCACGATGACCATCGCCCGGGAGAACCTCGGATCGGTGGCCAGAGCACGCTCGATCCCCTGGTCGACGGCGGTGGCGGTCACCCGGTCGATGTGGCCCGACTCGGAGGCGTACCCACGCACCACGACCCGGCTGCGAAGCAGGTCGACCCGGACGATCTCCCGGATCGGGCCACTCGCCCCGTCGAGCGTCCGCCAGCAGTCGTCGGGGGTGCGCAGGCCACCGGCCTGGTCGTCGATCGCCTCGGCGAGGGCGCGCAGGTCCCGGTAGGGGTAGCGGTGCAACGGTCCCGGCCCGCCGAGGCCGGTGAGCGACGTCACCACCACCAGCCCGACGAGCGCGGCACCGATGGTCGCCAGCGCGGTCCTGCCCATCGGGGCCAGTCTCGCACGGGATGGCGGCTCGTAGGCTGGTGTCCGTGGAGCACGGTCCGGCCTTCGAGGACCTCTACGACGAGGCCACTCTCTCCGCCCTCGACGGGTGGGCGCCGGGGCACGGGCAAGAGCCCAGCACCAGGGGCCGGGTGGGGCGAGG
>NZ_DAIUCK010000157.1:0-4206 GCF_036846205.1 Rhabdothermincola sp.
GGTGCGGCGGGCCCGGCGTGCGTCAGCGGGTACGGGGATCGGGGAGGTCGGGATCGATGCCCAGACGGTCGATGGCCTTCGCCGCGACGGAGGGATCGACGGCACCGTCGCGGGCCATCGCGCCGAGCACCGCCACCTCGACGTGGGCGGCGTCGGTCTCGAAGAACCGGCGCAGCGCCTGGCGGGTGTCGCTGCGCCCGAAGCCGTCGGTGCCGAGCGGGACGAACGTGCGACCGGCGGGGACGAAGCGGGCGATCTGGTCAGGGACGGCCTTCATGAAATCGGTGACCGCGACGATGGGGCCGGTGCTGGCGGCCAGGCGTTCGGTCACCAGTGGCGTCCTGGGCGGCTCGGTGGGATGGAGCCGGTTCCAGCGCTCGACCGAGAGTGCCTCCTCCCGCAGCCGTTTCCACGACGTGACGCTCCACAGCTCGACGCCGATCCCGTGCTGCTCGGCGAGCTGGGCCTGCGCGTCGCGAGCGGCGAGGTGCGCGGTACCCGAGAACAGGATCGTCGCTGCCGGTTCCGTGCCCTCCGGCGCGCCCGCGAAGCGGTAGATCCCCGAGCAGATCTCCTCGTCGCTCACCGCCTCCGGCTGTGGCGGCATCTCGTAGTTCTCGTTGTAGAGGGTGAGGTAGTAGAAGATCGCCTCGCCGGTGCCGCCCGGACCGCCGTACATGCGGTGCAGCCCGTCCCGGATGATGGCGCCCATCTCGTAGGCGAACGCGGGGTCGTAGGCCTGGCAGGTGGGCACGGTGGACGCCAGCACGTGGCTGTGTCCGTCCTGGTGCTGGAGACCCTCGCCGAGCAGCGTGGTGCGCCCGGCGGTGGCCCCCAGGAGGAACCCTTTGGCCTGGGCGTCGGCGGCGGCCCAGATGAGGTCGCCCACCCGCTGGAAGCCGAACATCGAGTAGAAGACGAAGAACGGCACCATCGGCACCCCGCGGGTCGCATAGGCCGTGCCCGCCGCGGTGAAGCTCGCCATCGAACCCGCTTCGGTGATCCCCTCCTCCAGGATCTGGCCCCGCTGGTCCTCGGAGTACGACAGCAGGAGCTTGGCGTCGACCGGCTCGTAGAGCTGGCCCTGCGCGGCGTAGATCTTGAGCTCCCGGAACAGCGCGTCCATCCCGAAGGTGCGGGCCTCGTCGGGGATGATGGGCACCACCCGGGGCCCGAAGTGCTCGGTTCGAGCCAGGTTCCGGATCAGGCGGGTGAAGGCCATGGTGGTCGAGACCTTCTGCCCTCCCGACCCGGCCGCGAGCTCCGCGAACGCGCTGTCCGGTGGGAGCTCGAGCGGTCGGCGGATCGTCACCACCCGAGCCGGCAGCGGCCCGTCGAGCGCCCGGCGCCGCTCCATCAGGTAGGTGTGCTCGACGGAGCCTTCCGGTGGGCGGTAGTAGGGCGGGCGGTCGCCGTCGAGCGCCTCATCGGGGATGACGTCGTCGAGCCGCAGCCGGTCGCGCAGCTCGCGGAGCTGCTCGGTGGTCATCTTCTTGATCTGGTGGGTGGCGTTGCGGCCCTCGACCTCGGAGCCGAGCGCCCAGCCCTTCACCGTCTTGGCCAGGATCACCGTCGGCGCGCCCCGCTGCTCGGTGGCCGCCTTGTACGCCGCGTAGAGCTTGCGGTAGTCGTGACCGCCCCGGGGCAGGGCACGCAGCTCGTCGTCGCTCAGGTGCTCCACCATCTGGCGCAGCCGGGGGTCGGGGCCGAAGAAGTGCTCGCGGATGTGGGCGCCGTCGCTCACCGCGTAGCGCTGGAAGTCACCGTCGACGGTGGTGTTCATCTTGTGTAGCAGCAAGCCGTCGGTGTCGCGCTCGAGTAGCTCGTCCCAGGCGGTGCCCCAGATGACCTTGATGACGTTCCAGCCCGACCCACGGAACACCGCCTCGAGCTCCTGGATGATCTTGCCGTTGCCCCGCACCGGCCCGTCGAGGCGCTGCAGGTTGCAGTTGACCACCCAGATCAGGTTGTCGAGACGCTCCCGCCCCGCGAGTGAGATGGAGCCCAGTGTCTCGGGCTCGTCGCACTCGCCGTCGCCGAGGAAGCACCACACCCTCGACTCGCTGGTGTCGTCGATCTGGCGGTGCTGGAGGTAGCGGTTGAACCGGGCGTGGTAGATGGAGTTGATCGGCCCGAGTCCCATCGACACGGTCGGGAACTCCCAGAAGTCGGGCATCAACCAGGGGTGGGGGTACGACGAGAGACCCGGGCCCTCACCGGAGAGCTCGCGACGGAAGTTCTCGAGGTGAGCCTCGTCGAGTCGCCCCTCGAGATACGCCCGCGCGTAGATCCCAGGAGCGGCGTGGCCCTGGAAGTAGACGTGGTCGCCTGGGAGTCCGTCCTCCTTGCCCCGGAAGAACCAGTTGAACCCGACCTCGTACAGCGACGCGGACGAGGCGAAGGTCGACAGGTGGCCACCGATGCCGTCGGCCCGCTTGTTCGCGTAGACGACCATGACCGCCGCGTTCCAGCGGATGAACGCCCGGATGCGCTTCTCGAGGGCTTCGTCGCCGGGGAACCAGGGCTGCTCGGCGGTGGGGATGGTGTTGATGTAGGGGGTGTTGACCTCCGCCGGGGTGCCGATCTGGCGCTCGCGGGCGCGCTCGGTGAGCTTGGAGACCAGGTAGCGGGCCCGGGTCTTGCCCTTGGCGTCGATCACCGCGTCGAGAGACTCGAGCCACTCCTGCGTCTCGCCGGGGTCGGTGTCGGGGAGCTGATGGACGAACTGGTCGATGATCATCACCATCGATGATGCCCGCTCGGCGCCGGTTACCGGCCGGTAGATCCGTCGGAGGGGCAGGCCGGTCACGTGCGAGGATGCGGGCGTGAGCTCGGAGCGCCGACGATGAGCACCGTCGTGTACACCGACGGCGCGTGCAGCGGGAACCCGGGGCCCGGCGGGTGGGCGTGGGCCGTGCCGGCCGGCCCGTACGCGTCCGGGGCGGAGCCGCGGACCACGAACCAGCGCATGGAGATCACCGCCGCGCTCGAAGCCGTGCGGGCCAACCCCGGCCGGCTGGAGGTGGTGAGCGACTCCACCTACGTCGTGAACTGCTTCCGCGACCGCTGGTGGGAGGGATGGCTCGAACGGGGCTGGAAAAACAGCCAGCGCAAGCCGGTCGCCAACCGCGACCTGTGGGAGCCACTGGTCGAGCTGGTGCGCGCCCGCGGGGACGTCACCTTCCGCTGGGTCAAGGGCCACGGCGGTGACCCGATGAACGAGCTGGTGGACCGCTTGGCGGTCGAAGCCGCGCTCGAGCAGCGGGGGCGGTCCGGCATTGGAGCGCCACCCGAGCTGGGACCGGCCGACCGGGTGGGGCGACCCCAGCCGGCGGCGCTGGCCGACGCGCCGCTGCCCGGCCATCCCCTGGTGGTGTTCGGTCACCGTCCCCCCGAGCTCGGCGGCTACGGGGACAACCCGGTGGCCGCCGAGGTGCGCCGCAAGCTGGTGCAGATCCTCCGGGCCAAGCACGAGCTGTTCGCCGACCTGGTGGTGGTGACGGGGTTGCGGCTCGGCGCCGAGATGCTCGGCGCGCAGGCTGCCCGGGAGGCGGGTGTGCCGTACCTGGTGGTGCTGCCGTACCCGCATCCCGAGAAGGTGTGGCCCGACGAGTCCCAGCACCAGTTCCGTGACCTGCTCGACGACGCCATCGACGTGATCACCCTGGAACGCAAGGAACCACGCTCCAAGCAGCAGGCCGGCGCCGCACTGGCCCGCCGGGACGCGTGGCTGGCCCGGCACGCGGCCGAAGCGGTGCTGGTGTGGGATCGCCGCGACGAGAGCCTCGGTCGCCTCCACCGCTCGCTCACCGATCATCTCGGCGAGGACGTGTGGATCCTCGAACCACCCGCACCCGACCCGGAGCCCTGATGCCTCTCGGGATGCGTCTGGGGATGCGTCTGGCCAGCGACACCGGCGGCACCTTCACCGACCTGGTCACCGACGACGGCCGGGTGCTCAAGGTGCCCTCCACCCCCGACGACCCGGGTCGGGCCGTGCGCCAGGGCATCGCCACCCTGGCCGCCGGCCCGGTCCACGTGCTGGCGCATGGCACCACCGTCGCCACCAACGCCCTGCTCGAGCGGCGCGGCGCCGTGGTGGCGCTGGTGACCACCGAGGGCCTGGCCGACGTCATCGAGATCGCCCGCCAGGACCGGCCGTCGCTGTACGACCACACGATCGACCGGCCCACCCCGCTGGTGCCC
>NZ_DAIUCK010000158.1:0-4059 GCF_036846205.1 Rhabdothermincola sp.
CCACGCCGCCCCTGTGGCGGGGGGCGATGGGGATCAGCACCCGGGGGGCGCCGGGGGCCTTGCCGAAGTGCTCGATGAGCCAACCCCGCTTGCGGGCCAGGGAGGCCAGTCGGGTCTCGGGGTTGACCGCTACCGGGAAGCCCACCGCCTCCAGCATGGGCAGGTCGCTGGTGGAGTCGGCGTAGGCCACCGACTCGCGCAGGTCCACGCCGGTCGCGGCGGCGTAGTCGAACAGCGCCTGGGCCCGGCTCTCGCCGGTGGGGGGGACGCTGGCGAGCTCGCCCACGTAGGTGCCCCGCTCGGTGCGCATGGTGGCCGCCACGATGTCGTCGAACAGCGGCCGCAGCGGGTTCACCACGAAGTCCAGCGCCCCGGTGATGAGCACCGTGCGATGGCCGAGGCGGCGGTGCTCGCGTACCCGGCGGATCGCGGCCGGGAAGGACTTGGCCAGGATGAGCGCGGAGAACATCTCCGCCGCGTCCTCAGCGATCTGCTCGACGGGTGCGCCGTCGTAGCGGCGGTAGAAGAGCCGCAGGAAGTCGCTGCGGTCCTTGCGGTCGAGGGCCAGCAGCGACGGGGCCTCGGCCAGGGTGCGGGCCACGAAGCGGAGGCGATCGTCGCGGGGGAGGCGACGGGTGGCGAGCCAGGCGTAGGAGGCCACCACGTTCGAGGCGATCAGTGTGTTCTCCAGGTCGAACGCCGCCATCTGTCGCTGGGGGGAGAGCACCTGGGCTCGCAGGCGCTCCTCACGGCTGGGCCCGGTGCGCCCGCCGGGGGTGGTGCGCACCCGGGCGTGTTCCACGACCGATGGCAGGTGGATCTCGGTGACGTAGCGCTCCCAGTCGATCACCCGGGGGTCGAAGCAGAAGTCGCGCCGGTCCTCGTCGGTCTGTCGATCCCACATGGCCAGCAGCCGGTCGAGCCCGTACACCGCCTCGCACTCCGCGTAGGCGCCGTACAGCTCGACGTAGGACAGGGCACGCTCGGCCTCCTCTCGCTTCTCCTCGATCGTGGCCCCGAGCTCGGCCTGCTTGCCCCGCAGGGGCAACGCGCCGAGCACCCGTTCGGCCTTCTCCAGGGTCTTCCTGGCCTTGGTGAGTTGGCCCTGCACCTTGCCCCGGCCGGGGAACGACCACTTGGGCACCACGATCGGCTGACCCTTGGCGTCGTAGAGCGGATGTTCCGCGAACCAGTCACTCACCAGGTCGACGAGACGGCGGTACCGCAGGGGGTTCTGCGATCCGGACGCCACCTGGATCACGTCCGGCTCCTCGGGGCCCGGCCCTTCCGCGGCCACGGCGATGATCGCCGCGGTCACCAGGTCGACGGGGATCACGTCCACGATCCCCTCGGGCACGCCGGGGAACTGCTTGAGCAGGCCCCGGGCGTAGGAGATGATCACCGGCTCGGCCATCCGGAAGCCGCGGATCCAACCCGGGCGGGGCTCGGCCAGCGCGGACTCGATGATCGACGGCCGCACGATGCTCACCGGCACCGCCCCCCGCGTCTCGACGAGGGCCCGCTCACCGAGGGCCTTGGTGTAGGCGTAGGCGTCGGGCCAGCCGAGGGAGGCGGCTCGGGCCCGTCCCGCTTCGACCATGCGGTCGGACACCCAGCGCTGCCGGAGCTGCTCGGTCTTCTCCGCCAGCAGGGGACCTCCGGCCGCGCCCAGCTCGGCCCGGGCCCGGGCCCGCAGCTCGGCCAGGCGCTGCGGGGTGCGGCTCTCGGCCTCCGCGTCCTGGCGGGCCCGGCGGGCGCCGTCGACCTCGCGCCGCCAGTCCACGTCGACGAAGAAGGGGCTTTCGTGGACGAGCTGCTCGGGCGCGGCCCCTCGCCGGTTGCCCGCCACGTAGCAGGTCGACACCGCGATCAGGTGGGGTGTGGCGCCGAGCTCGCCGAGCACGGCCGCGAGGCGGGCCGGACCGAGGAGGTTGACCTCGACCGCGGTGTCGAGCGGTGAGTCGAACGAGACCGTGGCCGCCGAGTGGATGACGGTGTCGCAGCTGGCGAGGATCGCCCGGCCTTCCTCGTCGAGACCGAGGCCGTCCCGACCGACGTCGCCGGCCACCGCTCGGATCCGGCGGGCGGTCATGTCGGCGAAGCCGTCCCGGCCCAGCTCGGCTCGCAGTCGGTCGAAGGCGTCGTTTTTGAGGATCTCCCGTTGCACCCGCTGGTCGACTGACGAGCGCTTGCCGGGACGAACCAGCAACACCACCTCACAGTCGGGCACCGAGCGGAGTAGTCGCTCGAGCACGTTCGTGCCGAGGAAGCCGGTGGTGCCGGTGAGGAAGAGGCGCCGGCCGGCGAGCGCGTCACGGATCACGGGGTCATTGTCTACCATTTGGTAAGTGATGGCCAAAGCCTCGGTGGCGACGCCCGCCGGCACTCGCGGCGAGAGCACCCGTGAACGGGTGCTCGATGCCGCCCTGGCCTCGTTCGGCACCAAGGGCTACGAGGCCACCTCACTCGATCACCTGGCCGTGGACCTCGGGGTGCGCAAGCAGACCATCCTCTACTACTTCCCGACCAAGGCCGACCTGCTCGACGCGGTGGTGGACCGCGCGGCCGACGACCTGGCGAGCGCGCTCGAGGCCGCCGTGGCGGGTGCGGGCGACGGGTTCGCCCGGGTGGAGGCGATCGTGCGGTCGGTGTTCCGCCTGGCCATGCGCCGGCCCGAGCTGCTGGGCCTGCTGCGGGAGGTCAGCCGCCTCGGCTCACCGGTCGCCACCCGGCTGACGGAGCGTTTCGAGCCCCTCGTCGCCCGGGCCACCGCCTTTCTCGAGGCCGAGATGGCCGCGGGTCGGGTCCGCACCTGTGATGCCCGGTTGCTGCTGCTGTCGGTCTACTCCACCGTGCTCGGGGTGGCGACGGAGGTCGAGGTCCTGCGGGCGGTGGGGATCGAGCCGACGTTGCGGTCGATGGCGGTCCGGCGCCGGGAGCTGTTGCGGTTCCTGCACTCGGCACTGGCGACCGACGGCTGATCGCCGAGAGCGACCGTCCGAGGGGCAGACTGTCGCCCGTATGGCCGAACAGCCCGCAGCGACCGGGCCCGAAGACGGTGCGTCGAGGGTGACGGACCTGGCCAGTTCCCAGGAACGCTCCCGCCTGGCCCGGGCCCGGGCCGCGGCCCGCGACCGGGCGGCGTTCTACGCGGATATCGCCAACCGCCGGTGGCCGGCGGTGGTCATGCTGGCCGACCTCTGGCGGCGCTACCGGCGGTTGAACGGCACCGCCCTGGCCGGGAACCTGGCCTTTCGGATCTTCGTGTGGTTGCTGCCGGTGACCCTCATGATCGTCGCCCTGTTCGCGGTGGCCAAGGACGGCGGCGTCGAGGTCGAGGAGGAGGTCGGTAACCGGCTCGGGGACGCCTTCCGCCAGGCGGTCAGCACCTCGATCGCCGATGGCCGCACGTCGAAGTGGCAGGCGGCCGCTGTGGCCCTGGTCGGTCTGGTGCTCGCGTCGTCCGGTCTGCTCTCGGCGTTCCACTACGCAGCGCTCCAGCTCTGGGAGCTGCCGCCGGACCCGCCACCTCGCCGGGCGGCTCGGGCGGCGAAGCTGGCGGGTGCGCTCACCTTCACCGTGGTCGTGCTGGCGGTGCTCGGCGCGGTGCGCAACAGCGGGATCGTCGTCGGACTGATGGCCGTGGCCGTGAACGCCGTGTTCACGGCGGGCCTGCTCGTGGCGCTGTTCTGGATGATGCCCCGCCGAGCCACCTCCTGGCCGTGGCTGGTGCCAGGGGCGTTGGCGGGCGCGGCGGCGGTGGTCGTGCTGCAGGCGTACACCGCGTTCTGGTTACCCCGGCACGTGGCGTCGCTGTCGACCACCTACGGGACCTTCGGCATCGCCGCGGCCGCACTCGGCTACCTGTTCCTCAACGGGCTGATCATCGTGGTAGCGATGCTGGTGAACGTCGTGTGGTGGGATTACCACCAGGCCCGCGAGCAGGTCTCCAGCCCGTAGACCCATCCCCTCTCACGTTTCCCCTCTCGCGTTCTGGCATGTCAAACGCGTGCTGGGGCACGCGTTGTGCCTGCCGGTTGGGAGGGGGCGGGGAGGTGG
>NZ_DAIUCK010000159.1:0-3900 GCF_036846205.1 Rhabdothermincola sp.
TTGGTGGGCCTGCCAGCGGTGGTCGAGGGCGTCGGCGGCGGCGTCGAGGCTGTCGATGCCGAGCGTGCGGGCCGCGGCTTCGATCCCGCCGCGTCGCAAAGCGGTGGCGGCGGCCCACAGTCGCACCGAGCCCGGCCGGATGTCGCGATGGTCGAGTCCGGCGCTGCGGAGGAGCCTGGTGAGCTGGTTGGCGGTCGCGGCCTGGGCGCTGTGGCCGGTCGCGGCGCTGGGCCGTCGGGTTACCACGGGGTGGTCGGGCTCGGGCAGGCAGGCGCGCTGCCAGCGTCCGAGCACGGCGGTCCCCCAGTCGGTGAGCACCCCCGTACGGGCCTTGATGGGGTCGGCGCCCGGCAGGGCGACGGTGCTGGCGGTGAGGTCGACGTCGGCCCAACGGATGCATGGGATCTCGCCGCTGGTGGCCGATGCTTCGGCGAGGGCGATGACGGCGGCGGCCCGCAACGGTTGCTGGGTGCGGCCGAGCGCGGCGATGCGGAGGCGGTCGAGCTCGTCGTCGGTGAGGGGTCGTGGCCGGCGTCCGGTCTTGGCGGGCAGGTCCACACCGGCGGAGGGGTCGACGGTGCCGGGGGCGAGGGTGGTGACGGTGCGGTAGATGGCTCGCAGGGCGGTGCGGCGCAAGTGCACGGTGTGCAGCGACGGTGGGGTGCGCCGGCGGGTTGGTGCCCACACGAAGCCCTCGCAGTCCTCGCGGGTGGCGTCGGTGATCGACGCGACGCCGGTGGCGTCGAGGCGTGCCGCGAAGCGGCGGGCGAGCTCACCGAGGCGACGCCGCGTGGCGTCGGTGAGCGGTTCGCGCTCCCAGGCGGCGATCACCGCGTCGATCTCGGCCGACGGGCCAGCGCCGAGGAGGAGCCGGCGGGCGTGCTGGTTTCCGTGGTGGGTGGCCATGACCGCGACGTTGCCGGCATCGCCGCCGGCTGCACTTGCCGCCCCGCCAGCAACCACGGCCCGCTGGCGAGGCCGTTGGTCGTTCAGGCGGGCTTGGGTGAGCGCTTGCGGGTCGGGGGATGCGGGCGGATGCCGATCTCGCGTGCGACGGTCATGAGGTCGTCGTGGCCGAGCGCTTCGGCGGTGGCGACGAGGTCACCGGTGGTGTCGTAGTGGGCACGGCCGAAGGTGTTGCGGATCGACATTGGCGCGACGGTGTGGTCACCGGCGAGACCGGCGTCGCGCAGCACGGCACCGACGGTCATGACCAACGCGGACTGGACCTTGGCCGGGTCGGTGGAGCGGCCGCTGTAGAGCACGGGGCAGGCCCCGGCGGCGGTGACCAGCGTCGTCACGCCGGGGCGGGCCCACCGTGGGATCTCCGCGGGTCGGGGCCGCGCTTGGGGGTAGCCGCACCTGGTGTGGCGACAGGTGCCGGGCAGGTCGACGGCCTCGGCCAAGCCCGACACGCCGCGGGTGAAGCTCGCTGCGGTCAGCTTGCCGAGCTCGCCGCTGGTGGCGCCGCTGTCGATGAGGCCGACCACCCCGGTGCGGCCAGCGGAGTGCAGCGCGCAGTGCCGAACCAGGGCCCGCTCAAGGCGGGTGAGGGGCCGCCTTCGGGCATGAGGGTCCGGGTGTGGCAGCCTCGCCCACGTGAGCGGATCGACAGCGAGCTGGGAGAGCCGTTCGAACAGGCGCAGCGCGGCCCGCCGGTCACAGTCGTCGGCGTGGGTGTCCGCGGCGCCCAGGAACCGCCCGACGGCGACGGCTGGGTGATGCCGCTCGAGGAGATCGCCCAGCTCACCGGCGAGGGCCTCGAGGCGGGTCAGGTCCTCGACGGTGCAGATGTGCAGCGGGGCGAGGCGGGAGCTGAGCGAGCCCGGTGGGCCGTCTTCGCCCCAGCTCGCCCAGCGGGCGGCCAGGTCGGTGTCGGACACGGCGGTGGTGGCGGGGCTGTTCATGGACGCCACCGTCTGCAGCAGCGACGGCGGCGCAATCGCCGTCGTCGCCGCTGATCCTCAGGTGGCGCTGCGCAGCTGGCGGCGCTGGGTGAGGCGGGCTTCGTGCTGGGCGCAGGTGGTGTGATGGGCGGCGTGCACGTCCCAGGCGATGGCGTTGCACAACAACACGGCGCCGATGACGTCGAGCAGGAAGTGTTGCGGGTCGAGGCTGGAGGCGCGGTTGCGGGGCAACATCGCCTTGAGCCAGGAGAACACCGACTCGTTGTCGCTGCGGAGGCCCTCGATGCGCGCCGCCCCGGTGGCAGCCTCGGGGATCGGGCGCACCCAGTCGGCCAGGGCGAGCTGCCGGCCGTTGCGGGCCTTGCCGGGCCGGGTGGCGGCGAAGTCGATGTCGGTGCTCACCGCGCCGTGGCGGCACGGGATGACGAACCGGCCGACAGGGTGGGTGCCGTCGGAATGCCGTTCCCACCGCAGGTCGCGACAGTCCAGGTAGGTGGCGTCCAGGCTGACCTCATGGCCGGCATCGACGGCGACGACCGCACCGTCGAGCGCCCACAGGTCATGCGCGCACCTGCCGGTCCCGGTGAGGTGCTCGACGGTGCGAAGGTAGTACAGGGCGAGGCGTGCCTTGGGGGCAACATCATCGCCGCTGCGGCGCCGAGCGCCTTTGCCCTTGCGCTTCTCGCGAGTCCCCGCGCTGCGGTAGCCGTCCCGGCGCAGCTCGGCGGGCAGGACCAGGTGCGCCCGGTTCGGTGCCGCTTCAGGCATCGCTACGAACGGCACCACCCCCGCCAACATCAGCTCGCGCATGTGCCGACCGCTCATCAGCCGGTCATAGACCGTGTGGGTGACCCCACCGGCGGCGGCGTCGATGACCCGGCGCATCAGGTCGAGCGCTGAGCCGACCTCGTTGCCGTCCCGGAACAAGTCGACGCCCAGGATGACTCGCTGCCAGCGGCGCCGGCCGTGGCAGCCGACCACATTGATCGGCAAGCCGCTGCCGGCGGCGCGGCCGTCTTTGCCCTCGAACCGCGACGCCACCCTGGGCCGATGCTCAGCGCGGGAGCCGCGCACCACCCCGTCCTCGTCGACCGACACGTCCGACAGCGGCGAAAACACCGACCCGTCGCCATAGATGACCCGGCTGGCATCAGGGCGGTCCCAGCGACTCGGGCCCGGCACCACCAGACCCACCTGCCGGGCCAGCGTCACCGTCAGCTCGGGGAGCGCGGCAGCGAGCGCCTCAGCCGCGCCATCATCGGCAGCGCGGCGCAGGTGATGCAGCTTGTTGAACGTCGGAGGCTTCTTCGGCAGGACCCGTCCGGCCCGGGCCGCCGAAGCGCGGATCAGCTCCCACAGCACCGTCGAGCGCAACGCAGAATCACAGCTGTTCGCCGAGCCGAACGCCCACCGGCCGGCCAGGAAAACCAGCGTCGACGCCGGGTCAGCTGCCGAGCCGTTGCGGGCCGGAACGAAACCGGCGAGCACATCAGCGAAGTCGTCAAGGCCGGGCATAGCCGCCACGGCCTCGAGATCAGAGATGGGGTTGCGGTCCATCGAGGCTCCCGTCGGTGAGCCGGCACCCGATGCGCCGGACTGCACCGCACCGTCGGATCACTCGACCGCAGCGCAATCCCCGCCACCGACGGCGCCGTCACGAGACAGCCGTACCGCCAAGTGCCACCATGAACAGACCCCACCTGGCCAAAGCCCGATCGGGCGCCAACAACCGCGAACCAACCCCGGGACTCCGACAACGGCTCGACGTCGGCGTCCGCTCCAAGCAGGCCGTCCAATCCAGCTGGGGTGAGACGCTCGAAAGTGCCTGATTCTTGAGTTCGAAGCCGTCGCCGACCCTGGCGAGCATCCGATTCACTGTCATGCGGTAGGTGGCGAAGGCATCGTCGTAGCTGAAGGCTGAAGCACCCCGGGTCCGCTGCGCGTCGACAAGTCCTCTTGAAGGCAGCGACCGAATGGAGTCCCGGGTCAGACG
>NZ_DAIUCK010000160.1:0-3725 GCF_036846205.1 Rhabdothermincola sp.
GGGCCTCGGGCGGGATCTCGGCGAGCGGGCCTCGGGCAGCCGTGATGTCGAGGAGCTGGCGGCCGAGCTGGCCGCGGAGCTGGTGGGACCGCTTCGCCTCCGGCTCCAGCAGTGCTTCACGGAAGCCGGCGACGATCCCGACGACCTCGCCGAGCGGGTACGGAGCTGCTACCGAGAGTGCCGGACGCAGTCGATCGACGAGCTGGTGTCCGCCGCGGTCCGCTCGGTCTGCGGGGCCGGCCTGGTTGAGCAGCGGGGAGCGGGCGCCAGAGCCCGGTGAGGCCTCGCCGGCGCGCCCGGCGAGGACGGATCGTCCCGTAGGCTGAGCACCCATGCGCGCCCCCGACGACATGCCGAGGCGCCGCTTCCGCGGGACCGGGGTCCCCGGTCGCGGCCGGGTGATCCTGCTCGTCGCCGCGGCGGTGCTGTTCGTCCTGCTGATGTCGTTGCGAGGCCTGGCTCGCTTCTACACCGACTACCTCTGGTTCGACAGCCTCGGCTTGTCGCAGGTGTGGTCGAGGATCCTGGGCACCAAATGGGCGCTGGGTGTGGCCTTCACCCTGGTGTTCGCGGTGATGTGCTTCGCCAGCCTCACTGTGGCGGATCGGATCGCGCCGAAGTTCCGGCCCGCCGGTCCCGAGGACGACCTGCTCACCCGCTACCACCAGGTGGTCGACCGGCGGGCCGGCTGGGTGCGGCTCGGCGTCTCACTGTTCTTCGGGGTGATCGCGGGCGCCGGCGTGTCGGCCCAGTGGAACCAGTGGATCCTGTTCCGCAACGGCGGCGACTTCGGGGTGCGCGACCGCACCTTCGACACCGATATCGGCTTCTACGTGTTCAAGCTGCCGTTCATCACCACGGTGATCGACTGGTTCTTCGCCTCGCTGGTGATCATCCTGCTCATCACCGCGGTGGCCCACTACCTCAACGGCGGCATCCGGATGCAGGCACCATTCCAGCGGGTCACCCCGCAGGTGAAGGCGCATCTGTCGGTGCTGCTGGCACTGCTGGCCCTGGTGAAGGCGGTGGACTACTGGTTCGGCCGCTACGAGCTGACCTACTCCACCCGTGGTGTCGTGGACGGGGCCACCTACACCGAGGTGAAGGCCCAGCTACCGGCCACCTACCTGCTGTTGCTCATCTCACTGCTGTCGTGCGCCCTGTTCATCGTGAACATCTGGCGGCGCGGCTGGGTGCTGCCCGTGGTGGCGGTCGGGCTGTGGGGGTTCGTGCAGATCATCGCCGGGGCCGCCTACCCGACCTTCATCCAGCGAGTGGTGGTGGAGCCTCAGGAGTCCGACCGGGAGCAGGCCTACATCGAGCACAACATCGAAGCGACCAGGCAGGCACTCGGGCTCGACAACGTGGAGACGGAGCCGTTCCCGTACTCCGCCGACCGCGACGTCGGCAAGCGGGCTGCCGAGCTGAACCGGGAGACGATCCGCAACATCCGTCTGCTCGACCCGAAGGTGGTGGCCCCCACCTACCAGAACCTGCAGTCGCTGCGGACCTTCTACCAGTTCAACGATCTCGACGTGGACCGCTACCAGATCCGCCGGTCCGACGGCACGTTCACCACCACCCAGGTGGTGCTCGCCAACCGAGACCTCAATGTGAGCGGCATCCCCCAGCCGTCCTGGGAGGGCCGGCACATCGCGTACACCCACGGCTATGGGCTGGCCATGGCGGCCGCGAACGCCACCACCGAATCGGGCAGCCCGGACTTCATCGTCAAGGACGTGCCGACGCGCATCAACACCGACGAGATCCAGCTCGACATCAACCAACCGCAGATCTACTTCGGTGAGCGGCTGCCCGGCTACAGCATCGTCGGTACCACCCGCGACGAGGTCGACTATCTCGCTGAGGACGGCACGCTGGTCACCAACCCCTACACCGGGCGGGGCGGGGTCAGCCTCGACTCGCCGATCCGTCGGGCGGCGTTCTTCCTCCGCTTCAACTTCGAGTGGAACCTGCTGCTGTCGGACTTCGTGACCAGCGATTCGCGCATCCTCTACCTGCGCGACGTGCGGGAGCGAGTGCAGGAGGTGGCACCGTTCCTGCAGTTCGACGCCGACCCCTACCCGGTGGTGATGGGCGGGCACATCGTCTACCTCATCGACGCGTACACCACCACCGACCGGTACCCCAACGCGCAGCGCGCCGATGCGTCGGGGTTGCCGCGCGGCAGCGGCCTGGAGGGTCATCGCTTCAACTACGTGCGCAACTCGGTCAAAGCGGTGGTCGACGCCTACGACGGGACGGTCAAGCTGTACGTCGTCGACCCGCAGGACCCGATCATCAAGGCCTACGACAAGGCGTTCCCCGATCTGTTCGAACCGGTCGACGCCATGCCCAGCGAGCTGCGCGACCACTGGCGGTACCCCGAGGATCTGTTCCGGGTGCAGACCAACATGTGGGGCCAGTACCACATCACCGACCCCCGCAGCTTCTACGACAAGACCAACGGTTGGGCGGTGGCGCAGGACCCGGGTACCGCGGTGGCCACGGGCACCCCGGCGCAGAACCAGCCGGCGGTCACCACCCCGACCGGCCAGTTCGCCCGCACCCTGGCGCCGCGCATCGAGCCGTACTACCTGTTGATGCGCCTACCCGGCGAACAGCAGGAGAGCTTCCTCATGCTGCGCCCGTTCGTCCCGTACTCGGAGGACGACAGCAAGCGCCAGCTCACCGCGTTCATGGTGGGCAAGAGCGATCCCGACGACTACGGCAAGCTCGTGGTCTACGAGATGCCGAGCGGCCAGCTCCCCGACGGCCCGGCGGTGGTCAACGCCCGCATCCAGGCCGACACCGAGGTCTCCCGTCAGATCTCCCTGCTCGACCAGAAGGGCTCGACGGTCACCTACGGCGATCTGCTGCTCATCCCGATCGACAACACCATTCTGTACGTCCGGCCGTTGTACGTGTCGTCGCAGGGCTCCACGGAGGTGCGGGAGCTCAAGGCGGTGATCGCCGTGTTCGGCGGTCAAGTCGTGATGCGCCCGACCTTGCGGGAAGCGCTGGTCGATCTGCTGGGCATCGAGGCGGAGACCTTCGAACGGCAGGTGGGCGTCGAGCTCACCCCGGGCGGTCAGGGCGAGCCCGCGCCGCCGGGTGGAGGGACGACCACCACCACGACGCCGGGTGCGAGCCCGCCGGCGGGGGAGCCCGGCGACGTGGCCGCGCTGCTGGCCGATGCCGAGCGGTTGTTCCGTGAAGCGGACGACGCGTTGCGCAGCGGGGGTGCGTCGGGTCTCGCCACCTACCAGGAGAAGGTCACCCAGGCGGCGGAGAAAGTGCGCCAGGCCCAGCAGCAGCTGGGCGCCACGACGACGACCACGACGAGCACCACCCAACCCCAAGCCGAGGCGTAACCTCGACCGATGGCGGCCGCGCCGAGCGCCCTGGGGTCGAGGTCACGGCGGCCGGCGGTGCTGGTGGTGGCGGCGCTCACGCAGGCCCTCGTGGGCTTCGACCTCTTCGCGGTGACGGTGGCCCTCCCGAAGATGGCGGTGGACCTGGGTGCCACGACCATCGACCTGTCCTGGGTGGTCGGCGGGTTCGCGATCGGGCTGGCCGGGTGCGTCATTCCGGGTGGTCGGCTGGGTGAGCGGTTCGGGTACCGGCGGATGCTGGTCGGGGGCCTCGGGGTGTTCGGCGTCGGGGCGCTGCTCGCCGGGATGGCGACCACGCCGACGGCGGTGGTGGTGGCCCGGGTCGTGCAG
>NZ_DAIUCK010000161.1:0-3438 GCF_036846205.1 Rhabdothermincola sp.
GACCACTACCGGGGGCTCAGCGCAGCGTCGCCACCGCCCCGACCCGGTCGACATCGGCGCTGCGCAACGGCTGGATCTTCGACAGCCTCTCGAAGCCCAAGTGCTCATCGAGGACTGGCGCGTCGAATACAACATCAACCGACCCCGCAGCGCCCACGGCGACCTCACCTCAACCGAGTTCGCCCAAGCCTGGACCACCCGACACCAACCAGCGCTCGCATAGCAGCTGGACCACTCACGGGGCCCGCTCATCTCGGACTCGAGCAATCCAAGGGACTCAGTACGGTCCGTGTGGCATGGCCTCGAAGAGCCGCCACACATCGCCGAGTGTGCCGCCGTGGGTATTCATCCACTCGTATGGGGTGCCAGCGTGGAAGCTCAGCCACGCTGTGTCGGTTCCGGAAGCGCCGGTGTGCTGGCCCATGCGGCCGATGACATGCTCGAACAACACCGATTTCGGAAGGAGCCAGGCGTGGGCGTCGAATGGCGAGACACCTAGGCAGAAGAGGTAGTCGTACTGCTGGTCTCGGATCTGCTGGAACCTGTAGACACCGGATTGCCAGAGCGTCGAGAACTTGATCTCTACCCGATGACCGTGGATCACCCGATCGGCGTCGCTGTTGGTGCTTCTCGTGACGTCAAGACCCTTCGCAGCACACCATCCGGCTACGAGCTGTTCGCCGATGGCTCCCCGTTGCCGAGATGGCCGCGACCGGATCCAGCCGAAGGGGCTTCCCGCCCACGGGTCGTCGCCGCCGGGCATGTAGTCGCGTTCCAGCGCCGCTGAGATCGACACAAGCAGACGAACCTCGGCGTCCTGAATCGGAGGCATCCTCATAAACCTACCGGTGCACCTCGCTCAGAAAAAGCGATGGGGCTTCATCCGCCGGTGCTTGCAGGAGGAGCGGGTCTCCTGCCTGGTCCACGTAAGCGACTCGCTCAGAGCCGAGTCGCTTACGCATCACGGCCGTTGCTTTCTCGTTCGAGTCGATCATCACGAACCGCCGGTTGAGTTGGCGCGCGACCGAACCCGTCGTCCCAGACCCGGCGAAGAAGTCGAGGACCCACTCACCCGGCGCTGATGAACCCTCCAGAATCCTGCGCAACACACCCTCGGGCTTCTGGTTCGGATAGCCGGTTTTCTCCTTGCCATTCGTGGGCACGATCGTGTGCCACCACACGTCAGTCGGAAGCTTGCCCCGTTCTCGCTTGTCCTCGCTCACCAGACCGGGAGCCATGTACGGAATCCGCTCAATCTGGTCCGGATCGAAGAAGTGCCCACCGGCTTCCTTCACGTATACGAGGATCGTGTCGTGTTTGGCGGGCCAACGATCCTTCCGGCGCCCGCCGTAGTCGTAAGCCCAGATCACTTCGTTTAGGAAGCATTCGCGCCCGAAGATCTGATCGAGGAGGACCTTGCAATAGTGAGCTTCACGGAAGTCAATGTGGAAGTAGAGGGTGCCGTCGGAGCGCAGCAACCGGCGGGCCTCTTCAAGCTTCGGGCCAATGAAGGAGAGGTAGTCATCGAAGATGTCGGCGTAGCCGATCCGGCCGACCTCTGTAGTCCGGTAGCTCTTCCCGCCGAACCCCACCCGGTCACCTTCGGCTTCCGCTGCGCGCTCTGTCCGCAGCGTTCGACGCTCCTGCACTCTTCCGGTGTTGAACGGCGGGTCGATGTAGATGAGCTGAAACGAACCGTCGGGGAGCTTGGGTAGCACGTCCATGCAGTCGCCCTGCACCACAAAGTCGTCGCTGCCGCTGAGATCGAGCATACGATCCACGGTAGTGCTGGCACGGGCGGGTGGAGCAGGACCTTGGCCCGAAAGCTCGCTCCCGTTGGACTGGACCTCGCTTCGCTCGGTGTCCGGGCGTCGCCCCGGCGTCGAGGGGGCAGCCGTTCCGCTTCGCTCCACACCCGGCCTCCGGCCTCGCGTACCCCTTGACCCCCGGGGCTCATTGGCCACCCAGTGGGGGCGATGCCGGGAAGCGCAGGCCAGAGGGGCCTGCACTCCCGAGGACGAGCACCGAAGTGACATCAGCAACCACGTCTACGAGTCCACGACAGCGGCGAGCGTGCGAGCGATCGAGGAGGGAGCCGGGTCCTGCCGCATGCAGTGACTCACCAATGGTCTGCCTCCCCCGATGAACCCGACGACCGGAAGCGCTACCCGGGCGGAAATGCGCTCTCGGCATGGAGCAGCACTCGTCGAGGGACGGCTCTGGTTCCACCGGGAGGCGGGCTGATCGCGCCGGCCCGCAGTAGTAAACGAGCTGGCGCTCACCCGGCCCCGGAGACGACCTCGAGCGTGCCGCGCTCGACGTCGCCGTTGGGGCAGTAGGTGACGAAGGTGCCGGGTTGCAGGGTCAACGAGAACGCCTTCTCGACCCCGGGGAACACGTTCTCCACCTCGCCGATGATGCGCCCACCGTCGAGGACCTCGAACTCGGTGACCGCGCTCGAACCGTCGTTGTGCACCGTGAACCGGGCCGGCCCCTCGTTGGCCACGATCGTCTGCGGTTCGCAGCCCGCATCGGAGATCGTCACCTCGATCTGCTGGACGCCATCGGCTCCGGCCTCGACCGAGCTCGAGGTCCCCGACCCGCGCTCGCGCCCCTCCTCCGACGAACACGACACCCCGACCAGCACCAGGGACGCCACGACGGCCCCGATGATCACCCTCCGAGGCACCGAGACCTCCAGAACACGTGACGAGCGATGTTCATGCCGCGGCCGGTGGCCTGGCCTGCTCGCGGCCGGTGATCGACCGCCTGGCGCGGCGGGCCGCGTCGGCCCGCCAGACCACCAGCGTCACCGGGACGACGTACACCAACCATCCCAACGCCTCGACGAGGGTCGGCTTGGGTTGCACACCGAGCACACCGGTGACCAGCGCGGCCTGGACGGTGCCCGGCCGCACCAGCCAGGTCAGGTCGACGATCTGGACCTGCCCGACGTCCAGCCATCCCGCCTCGTGAGCGGTATGGACGGCGAAGGACACCAGACCACCGGCCACCAGGACCAGTACGAGACTGGTGAGGAAGAAGAACCGTCCCAGGTTGATCCCCACTCCCCCACGGAAGATCGCATAGCCCAGCGCGACCGCCAGCGCGATCCCGGCGATCGCCCCGGTGACGGCTGCCGCGTGGTCCTGCGAGGCCTGGAAGGTGGACAGCAGGAACACCGAGGTCTCGAGCCCTTCGCGCAGCACCGCCAGGAACGCCATGAGCACCAGGCCCCACGCCGAGCCCGCCGCCAGCGCCGCCCCGGCATGGTGCTCGAGGTCCCCCCGGAGCTGGTGCGCGTGGGACGACATCCACACGATCATCCAGGTGACCATCCCCACCGCCACCAGCGCGACCACCGTCTCGAAGCCTTCCTGCTGGCGCTGGGGCAGGCTCTGGTCGAGTACCTGGAGCACCGCGGCGGCGCCGATGCAC
>NZ_DAIUCK010000162.1:0-3394 GCF_036846205.1 Rhabdothermincola sp.
GCCCCTGCCCCGAGCCCACCCATCTCCTCTCGAACCCGTCATCCGGCGGGCCGGATCTCCCGGCTCCCGGTGACCAGTTCGAAGGGGTCGGCCCCCGGGCTGGTCGGCGGTTTGCCGTTCGAAGTGGAGGGTCTTAGCATTGTCGTTCGGCTCTGCGGCCGGTGCCGGCGCGGAGCGAGCTCACCAGGTCACCAGAAAGGTCCATTCGTGCCGACCATCCAGCAGCTGGTTCGCAAGGGGCGCCAGTCGAAGCCCGCCAAGGGCAAGACGCCGGCGTTGAAGGGCGCCCCGCAGCGGCGGGGCGTGTGCACGCGCGTCTACACCACCACTCCCAAGAAGCCGAACTCGGCCCTGCGCAAGGTCGCCCGCGTCCGCCTCACGAGCGGCATGGAGGTCACGGCCTACATCCCCGGTGAGGGGCACAACCTCCAGGAGCACTCGATCGTGCTGGTCCGGGGCGGTCGCGTGAAGGACCTGCCCGGGGTCCGCTACAAGATCATCCGCGGCACGCTCGACACATCGGGCGTGCGCGATCGCAAGCAGGCCCGTAGCCGCTACGGCGCGAAGAGGGAGAGCTGAGGTGCCACGCAAGGGTCCCGCTCCCCGCCGGGAGCTGATGCCAGATCCCATCTACCGGTCGGTTCTGGTCACGCAGGTGGTCAACAAGGTCCTCCAGCGTGGGAAGCGTTCGATCGCCGAGGGCATCGTCTACGACGCGCTCGACCAGGTCCAGGCCAAGAGCGGCAACGACCCGCTCGCCACGCTCAAGCGCGCGGTGGAGAACGTGAAGCCGCAGCTCGAGGTCCGCAGCCGCCGCGTGGGTGGGGCCACCTACCAGGTGCCCGTCGAGGTCCGGCCCCGGCGGGCCACCACTCTCGCGATCCGCTGGATCGTCGGCTACGCCCGCCAGCGGCGCGAGCGGACCATGGCCGAGCGTCTGGCGAACGAGCTCATGGATGCAGCCAACGGGGTGGGTGCGTCCATCAAGCGCAAGGAAGACCTTCACAAGATGGCCGAATCGAACAAGGCGTTCGCGCACTACCGCTGGTAGTCCCTCGGCACCGGGGGACGGCGCGTCCCCCGCCGAAGCCCTGGTCCCCGGCCCCGCGCTGGGGACCGCCCGCGTCGGGTACTCCCTCGTGCCCGCCGGAGTCCGCACCGAACGAACAGACGCACACGACGCACTCTCACGAGCAGGAATCACGATGGCATCCCGCCCCGCACCCCTCGAGCGCACTCGCAACATCGGCATCATGGCCCACATCGATGCCGGCAAAACCACGACGACCGAGCGCATCCTCTACTACACCGGCAAGAGCTACAAGATCGGTGAGGTCCACGAGGGTGCTGCCACCATGGACTGGATGGTGCAGGAGCAGGAGCGCGGCATCACCATCACCTCCGCGGCCACCACCTGCTTCTGGGCCGACCATCGCATCAACATCATCGACACCCCTGGCCACGTCGACTTCACGGTCGAGGTCGAGCGGTCGCTGCGGGTCCTCGACGGTGCGGTGGCCGTGTTCGACGGGGTGGCCGGCGTCGAGCCCCAGACCGAGACCGTGTGGCGCCAGGCGAACAAGTACAACGTTCCCCGTATCTGCTTCGTCAACAAGATGGATCGTCTCGGGGCCGACTTCTATGCCGCGCTCGACAGCATCCGCGACCGCCTGGAGTGCACGACCGCCGTCGTGCAGCTCCCCATCGGTGCCGAGGGCCACTACAAGGGCGTCGTCGATCTGGTCACGATGGACGCACTGGTCTGGCTGGACGAGGAGCTCGGCGCGAAGTGGGAGGTCCAGGAGATCCCCGCCGACCTGGTCGAGCAGGCCCGGCAGTATCGCGAGGAGCTCATCGAGACCATCGCCACGGTCGACGAGGCCATCCTGGAGAAGTTCGCGGGCGAGGAGGAGATCACGGTCGATGAGCTGCGCGCCGCCATCCGGCGGGCGACCATCGCCGGTGAGGTGGTGCCCGTCTTGAACGGCTCGGCGTTCAAGAACAAGGGCGTGCAGCCCCTGCTCGATGCAGTGGTGTTCTATCTGCCCTCCCCGCTCGATCTCCCTCCGATCCAGGGCACGAACCTGAAAGGGGACGAAACGATCGAGCGGAAGGCGAGCGACAGCGAGCCGTTCGCCGCGCTGGCGTTCAAGATCATGACCGACCCTCACGTCGGGAAGCTCACCTACTTCCGCGTGTACAGCGGCACCTTGGAGAAGGGTTCGCAGGTCCTCAACGCCCGCACCCAGAGCAAGGAGCGCATCGGCCGTATCCTCGAGATGCACGCCAACGATCGGCAGGACCTCGACCAGGTCTTCACCGGTGACATCGTGGCGGGCATCGGGCTGAAGAACACCAAGACCGGCGACACGCTGTGCGACCCGGCCAACCCGATCGTGCTGGAGGAGCTGGAGTTCCCCGAGCCGGTGATCCACGTGGCGGTGGAGCCGAAGACGAAGGCCGATCAGGACAAGATGTCGAAGGCGCTCTTCGCGCTGGCCGAGGAGGACCCGACCTTCCAGGTCCGCACCGACGAGGAGACTGGCCAGACCGTCATCTCGGGCATGGGCGAACTGCACCTCGAGGTCCTCGTCGACCGGATGTTGCGCGAGTTCAAGGTCGACGCCACCGTCGGTAAGCCACAGGTCGCGTACCGCGAAACGATCAGTAAGCCGGTCGAGCGCTGCACCTACACGCACAAGAAGCAGACCGGTGGCTCCGGCCAGTACGCAGAAGTGACGATCTCGATCGAATCGACCGGGCCCGGTGGTGGCTACGAGTTCGTCGACAAGATCACCGGCGGCCGTATCCCGAAGGAGTACATCCCCTCGGTCGATGCCGGCATTCAGGAGGCCATGACCGCCGGTGTCCTCGCCGGCTACCCGACGGTCGACGTGCGAGCGACCCTGCTCGACGGCAAGTACCACGAGGTGGACTCGTCTGAGATGGCCTTCAAGATCGCCGGCGCGATGGCGTTCAAGGAGGCGGCACGCCAGGCGAAGCCGATCCTGCTGGAACCGATCATGTCGGTGGAGGTCGTCACCCCCGAGGAGTACATGGGCGACGTGATGGGCGACCTGTCGGCGCGGCGCGGCAAGGTCGGCGGCATGGAGCAGCGTGGCAACAGCCAGGTCGTCCGGGCGCAGGTACCCCTGTCGGAGATGTTCGGCTACGCTACCGACCTGCGTTCGCGGACCCAGGGCCGCGCCACGTACACGATGCAGTTCGACTCGTATCAACCGATGCCGTCGAACGTGCAGGAAGAGATCGTCACCCGAGTGCGTGGCGAGTAGGTCTTCGTCTTCCCCGTAGGTTCAGAAACGTCCCAGGAGAGAACGGTCATGGCACGAGAGAAGTTCGAGCGGACGAAGCCGCATGCGAACGTGGGCACGAT
>NZ_DAIUCK010000163.1:0-3391 GCF_036846205.1 Rhabdothermincola sp.
CACTGCTGCCTCCCGTAGGAGTCTGGGCCGTGTCTCAGTCCCAGTGTGGCTGATCGTCCTCTCAGACCAGCTACCCGTCGACGCCTTGGTGGGCCATTACCCCACCAACAAGCTGATAGGCCGCGAGGCCCTCCCGAAGCGATGAATCTTTCCTCTCCCGATCATGCGGTCAGGAGAGGGCATCCGGTATTAGCCCGAGTTTCCTCGGGTTATCCCAGACTTCGGGGCAGGTTCCTCACGTGTTACTCACCCGTTCGCCGCTAGGTCTTCACCGGTGTTGCCACCGGATGGACCCCGCTCGACTTGCATGTGTTAGGCACGCCGCCAGCGTTCGTCCTGAGCCAGGATCAAACTCTCCGTCGAGATCTCGACCGACCCGAAGGTGGGTCTTCGATCATGAAGAGCCGGCTCCGGGATGGCGCCCGGAACCAACTGGCACATCTCCGAAGAGATGCTTGTGAATTGATGACCACCAACGCCGCTGCCGCACACCAGAGCCCGAAGGCTCTTGCCCGGTGAGTGGTACGCGCGCTGGTCGCCCGCACTGGCTTTTTCGTCCTCTGTTCCGTTTTCAAGGAGCGCCGTGTCGAGAGGCCAAGGCCAGAACTCGACCTTCGCATCTGGGCCAAGCGGCTGCGGGACGCAGACCGCCGTGCCAGTTCCCCGTACGAGCAGAGCCGCATCGGGGCGGATCGTCAACCTACCGAGCCCTGCGGTGCCGGTCAAACCGAACGCCCGGCGAGGTGCTCGTAGGCAGGGCCGGTTACGATAGCAAAGTTCCGCGAGGATGCCAACCCCGGTAGGTGAGTGGGTGAACCCTACGACCCGCTCCCAGGCTCCTCATCATCGATAACCACCAGGTATCGCTGCTTCTTCCCTCGCCGGAGCATCACGAACCGATCGTGGAGTACGTCGGCCGGGCCGAGGGGTCTCGACTCGGGGAGCGCCTCGTCGTTCATGTAGAGCCCCGCTTGGGCGATCAGCCTCCTGCCCTCCCCCTTCGAGCCCACCAACCCGATCCTGGCCACCAACTCGACCACGTCCACGCCGAGCACGTCGCCGCGGGCGAGGTGGGCAGTCGGCATGGCGTCGACGAGCGCTTCCAGTTCGGAGGGTGCCAGGTCCGCGACGGCGCGGGTGAAACCTGACGAGGCGTGCTCGGCTTCGCTCGCAGCCACGGGCCCGTGCACCAGCTCGGTCACCTCTCGAGCCAGGCGGCGCTGGGCGAATCGCTCCTCCGGGCGCTCCTCGTGCCTCGCCATGATGCCGGCGATCTCCTCGAGCGACAGCAGGGTCAACTGCTTGAGGAAGCGCTCGACATCCCGGTCGTCGCACCGCACGAAGTACTGGAAGAAGTCGTACGGCGAGGTGCGATCCGGGTCCAACCATACCGCTCCTGCTGCGGTCTTGCCGAACTTGGTCCCATCGGCTTTGGTGATCAGCGGCACCGTCAGGGCGTGCACGCTGACCCCTTCCTTCCGGCGGATGAGGTCCACGCCCGCGGTGATGTTCCCCCACTGGTCGGATCCTCCGACC
This sequence comes from Rhabdothermincola sp., assembly GCF_036846205.1. Taxonomy (NCBI): domain Bacteria; kingdom Bacillati; phylum Actinomycetota; class Acidimicrobiia; order Acidimicrobiales; family Iamiaceae; genus Rhabdothermincola; species Rhabdothermincola sp. The sequence goes on from NZ_DAIUCK010000163.1 coordinate 1,537, forward strand.
TGCATCTCGCAGTTCAGGTGCTTGTACAGCCAGTGGAAGTCGTTCGCTTGCAGCAGCATGTAGCTGAACTCTGTGAAGGAGATGCCGTGCTCGCTGGCGACCCGAGCTCGGATGGACTCCTTCGCCAGCATGGTGTTGACGGTGACGTACTTGCCGACGTCACGAAGGAAGTCGAGGACACCCATCGGCGCTGTCCACTCGCGGTTGTCGACGAGCAGGGCCTGATTCGGGCCCGGGGTGAAGTCCAGGAACTGCTCGAGCTGGTGCTTGATGGCCATCACGTTCCGATCCAGCGTGGCCTGGTCGAGCAGATTGCGTTCCTCGGAACGACCACCGGGGTCGCCGATCATGCCGGTAGCACCGCCGGCGAGGGCGATTGGCCGGTGGCCGAAGAGCTGGAACCGTCGCAGCAGGAGCAGTGGGACCAGGTTGCCCACGTGGAGGCTCTCGGCAGTCGGGTCGAAACCGCAGTAGACGGTGATGGGCCCATCCTCCAGGCGAGCGCGGAGCAGATCAGGATCGGTCGTGTCGTGTACCAGACCGCGCGCGATCAGGTCTCCGAGCACCGCACCACCCGACCATGAGCTGTGATCGTCCATGGCCGCCCACTCTTTCCCTCCCGGGAGCGCCCGTCCACTCTGTAGCCGGGCGCAACCGTCACCGCCGTTTGGCCCCACCCTGGCGCCCACGCCACAGTGGACCTCATGAGGACCGCATCGCCGGGCTCGCCGAGCGCCTCCCGCTGGACCCTCATCGGTCGGGTCATCGTGATCGTGATCATCCTCGGCTCGGCCTTGCTGTGGATCTACGCCCTGACCCGCTCCCCGAGTCAACCCCCGGGCAGCCTCGACGACCCATCGTTCGGCGCTGCCGCCGAGCCGATCTGCGCTTCCGCCCAGGCCCGACTCGCTGACCTCCCCCCGGCCTTCCAAGCACCTGAGCCGGCCGCGCGGGCGGCGGCGATCTCCAGCGGCACGGAGGTCCTCCAGGCGATGGTCGACGACCTGCGCTCGATCGCCCCCTCGCGAGGCACCCGTGACGGGGACATGGTGGCGGAGTGGCTCGACGACTGGCAGACCTACCTGGGCGACCGTCGGGCCCATGCCGCCCGCTTGGCCGAAGAGGGGGATGTCCGGTTCTACGTCACCGAGAAAGAGGGCCGGCAGATCACCGCGCCCATCGACCGCTTCGCGCAGATCAACCACATGCCCTCCTGCGCCACCCCGGGCGACCTCGGCTGACGAGCGCAGGCACACGCGTTCCGGCAGGGCGAACGCGTGCCCCAGCACGCGTTTGACAGGCCAGTTGCAGCAGACGGGCGTTCCGGCAGGTCAGGATCAGGGGCGCGACACGTTCGGATCGCCGGGCACGTACCACCGCCACGGATGCTCGGTGCCGGCACTGAGCCCGATGCGGGTGGTCACGATCGGCGCCTCCGGGGGCGGGGTACCGTCGTCGAGCACCATCACCCCCCGGTCGCCGGTCACCAGGTCCGCACCGTCGAAGCTGCCGTCCAGACCGAGGGCCTGGCAGAGCTTCGCGGGACCACTGCACAGGTCCTCGTCCCGCCGGGCCCGCCGGCGCGCCGCGTACATGGCCTCGAGACCCTCGAGCGGCGCTGCGCCCCGCAGCAGCACGGCGGTTGCCGTGCCCTCCTCCCCGCAGACCACGTTCGCACACCAGTGCATCCCGTAGGTGAAATAGACGTACAGGTGGCCGGGCGGCCCGAACATCGTTCGGTTCCGGCGGGTCTCGCCCCGGTACGCATGGCTGCCCGGGTCCTGCGCACCGGCGTAGGCCTCGACCTCCACGATGCGGACCACCCGCCCGTCGTGGACCAGCAACTTGTTGAGCA
>NZ_DAIUCK010000164.1:0-3290 GCF_036846205.1 Rhabdothermincola sp.
CCGCGGAGGTGGCGGCGGAGGGGGCCGGGACCGAGGTTGACGATGGCCCGTGCAGCACACCCTGAGCCGGCCCGGTCGGGCCGGACCCTGTGGGTCACGGTCGGACAGAGCACGATCCCGATCGTGCTGGCGGTGCTCGCCCTGGAACCCGACGAGGTCGTCCCGATCTGCACGCAGGAGACCCGCTCGACCCTCGACGAGATCCGCGCCGGCGTGGACGAGGCGCTGCGCAGGCGATCGAGAGCCCGCCGACCCCGCTGGCGGCGAGCGGTCGTCGTGCCTGCCGACGATCCGGCCGGGATCCGGTCGGCGCTGGAGCAGGCTGACCTCCCGCCCGGTGACCTTGCCTACGCCGGTGGAACGGCGGCGATGGTGGCGGTCACCCACGACGTGTGGAGCAAGACGCGACCCGGCCCGGTCGGCGAGCCCCGGGCCTGGTATCTCGCCGACCGGGCCGGTGAACTGCGGGCCGGGGACGGCACCGTGGTGCGGCTGGCGGACTCGCCGTACCTGCGGTCGAGCCTCACGGACGTGCTCACGATCCGCGGTCGCGCCGACGTGAACATCGAGACGAGGTACCGGGTCGATCTCGCACCGGGGACCACCCTCGACCGACTCGACCCCGACTGGCCGTTCACCGAGGCGAGCGAACGACCGGGTGCGCTCGAGGTCCTAGCAGCGCTCGGCTGGCACCTCCTGACGAACGAGCAGGCGCGTCCCGAGACCGTCGAGGAGCTACAGCGACGATGGAACGACAGCGTGCCCGGCCTGCCCCTCGCTCGCCCGGCGACTCCCAGAGGGCTCGGACACCTCTCGGGCATCGTGCTCGAGCACCTCACGTTCGCGATCGTCGCTCGGCTCCTGGCGGCGACACCCCGCAGACACCTCCCGGTTTGGCTCAGCATCGGGGTGACGATCGCCAACGACCCGACCGCCAACGACGCGGAGCTTGACGTGGTCGTCGTGTCCGGCCCGAGGGTCACCGTGGTGTCCTGCGGGATCAGCCCGAACCGGGGGGTGCTGACCTCCAGGTTTTTCGAAGCGAAGGGGCGCGCGGGTTCCCTCGTGGGAAGCGAGGCCCGGTCTCTGACTCTCGCGCTTCGCAGCGGCAGGGCTCTCGCAGCTGATCCGGCTGCGGCCGAGCGCCAGATGGACATCCATCGCAAAGCCCTCGACCTCGACGCACAGCCCGACCGTGACCGCCACCGACTGGCCGCTCCGCTCGAGCTGTTCACCGGAGCCTCGCACCGCGACCTCTTCGCCGATCTCCGAGACCCGCGGACCCGGCTGACGAACGGTCGGTCGCGCCAGCGGGAGCTCGCGTCGTTCATCGCCCGGTCCTGCTTCCCCTGATGCGAGCGCTGCCGACCTGGGCGGCCGGTACCCCCACCGGTGACGGCTCGACCGCTCGACGGCGGGCAGGCGCGCCGGCGGACACACCGCCGCTCGTGCCTCAGGGCGCGGGCGGTGCCTGGGCGGGGTGGTCGTGGCCCGCTCGGCCCCGGCGGGACAGGCGCTCGATCGAGGTCACGAGCAGCGCCCCGCCCGCGAACCCGACCGCGGCCGCAACCGTCGTGCCCACGACCCAGGCCGTTACGCCCTCGACCACGGCCAGCCACTCGACGGCGTGGCTCGAGGTCGTGTAGTAGGGGGCCAACGCGACCAACCTGCGACGGGGTGGTCGGATGCTCCTGGTGGAGTTGCCCCGTCTCGGTGGACACCTGATTCTGGGGGAGACGCTGGGGGAAGGAGGCCCGGATGGGTCGTCCAGCGAAGTACCCCGCCGAGTTCCGGCGTGAGGCCGTTGCTCTGGTGAAGTCATCGGGTCGGCCGGTTGCTGAGGTGGCCCGGTCGCTCGAGGTCGCCGAGGGCACCTTGTGGAACTGGGTGAAACTCGACCGTGAAGCCGCGGAGCGGTCGGCTGACCCGAACGCTTTGTCGGAGTCCGAACGCGACGAGCTGAAGCGGCTGCGGAAGAAGACCGCCCAACAGGAGATCTCGAGATCCTGCGGAAGGCGGCCGCCTATTTCGCCCGGGAGACGATGCGGTGAGCGGCTTCCGCTTCGTCGAGGATCACCAAGCCGACTACCGCATCACCGACCTGTGCCGGATCGCCGGCGTGAGCCGCTCCGGCTTCTGCGCGTGGCGGTCCCGCCGCCCATCGGCCCGGCAACGCAGCAACGACGCGCTGTTGGTCGAGATCCGCGAGATCCACCAGGCGTCGCGGGCGACGTGTGGGGCGCCGCGGGTGTGGGGCCAGCTGCGTCGTGGCGGCCACCGGGTCTCACGCAAGCGGGTGGCCCGGCTGATGGCCGACGACGGGCTCATCGGAGCTCACGCTCGTCGTCGTTGGCGGCGGGGTCGGGACCCCAAGAAGGTGCCCGCCCCCGATCTGTTGCACCGTGACTTCACCGCGCCGCGTTCGGATCTGCGGTGGGTGGCCGACATCACCGAGTTCCGTTGCGTCGACGGCAAGCTCTACCTGGCCGGGATCCGTGACCTCCACGACCGGGGCCTGGCTGGCTGGTCGATGGGTGAACGCCAGACCACCGACCTCGTCGTCGCTGCCCTCGTGATGCCGCTCGGGCGCCGGCGGCCCTCGGAACGGCTGGTGCACCACGCCGATCACGGCTGCCAATACACCTCGGTCGAGTTCGCCAACCGGCTCGCCGACTGGGGCATCGCAGCCAGCCACGGCAGCGTCGGCGACGCGTACGACAACGCCGCGATGGAAGCGTTCTGGGCGACCCTCAAGAAGGAAGTCCGCCACATCTGCGGGCCATGGGAGACCATCACCCGCTCCGAGCTCCGCACGATCCTGTTCGACTACATCGAGGTCTTCTACAACCGGCGACGCCACCAGCAAGCCCTCGGCGACCGCACCCCCGCCGAGACCTACGCTGCCAGCCCAGCCACCTGATCTACCGAAACCCCGTGTCCATCAGAACGAGGCAACTCCAGCCGGACACGTAGGCCCGGATCGTCTTGCGGTCATGTCCGAGGTGCCGGGCGATCGCTGAGATCGACCAGCCCCTCGCGTGCAACGCGTGAGCATCCACGTCGTCCTCCCGTGTGAGCATGGAGATGGGCTCCTTCGTCTGCTGATGGTGGTCACAGACCGTCAGCATCGAAGGAGCCCCACCCCCGATGGTGGAGCCCTACGGGTGGGGAACTTCAGTGAGCAACTCTGGGGAACTTCACCTGAGCGTGGTCACGGTCGCCGTTTCAATGCCCTACGAGCCGGGCGTTGATTGCTGAAGGTTTGGCCGGCCGTATCGATGTCCGCTGTC
>NZ_DAIUCK010000165.1:0-3239 GCF_036846205.1 Rhabdothermincola sp.
GGTTGTGACAGACCCGGATCCAGCACCTGTAAGTTTCATTTCGGCCTACGACAGCAAATGTCTCGACATCCGCGGTGGTTCGGTGGCAGACGGGGCGATCGCCCAGCAGTGGGGTTGCGGCGGATGGGGAAACCAGAAATTTGAGATCTGGCCAGTCAGCGGCTCCCCTGGTCGATTCATGCTGGTTGCCCAGCACTCGTACAAGTGTCTCGACACGCAAGGCTTCCTCTCCCTTGTCAGGCAGTGGGCGTGTGCATCGCCGTCGGTCCCGCAACAGCGCTTCGCCATTAGTTCAAATGGCGGCAATGCCTACAACCTTAGATCCGAACAGAACTTAGGTTGGGCGGTCGATATCTACGGTCCCAATGCGAGTGACGGCACTCAGTTAGTGTACCTGCCTATGTCAAACGGCTGGAGCCAGAGATGGTGGATAGCATGAGAGAATTGTCGGGACTAGTCCGTGCTGTGGATCATTCCAGACGGTATCTAGAAAGCCTGCGACGTGTCCTTGTATTGGGGATCGTCTCTCTTGTCATGATTTCTGGCTGCGGATCGGGAGAGACAGTCGTGGCCGGGTCGGGGGCCACGCAGGAGCCATTGCCGACCGAGGGGTCAGGGCCGGCCCTCGTCATCGACGGGGAGACCAGTAAGAACCACAACGTACGGGCCGGCACGATGGGAGAACTCTGTTGGCATCGACGTGAAGTCGCCCTGGCCTATCTAGAGCTGGGTGCTCACTACATCACCGAGTCCTACCGCAGAGAGTACTCAGCCGACCAGCAAGAGCAGTCGATCGTCGGCCCCGGGACCGCACCTGCACCTCCCCAAGTTCGCCCTGCTGTCCCAGCGCCCGATCCGGCTCGAGCAAAGCAAGCGGTCGAGAGGTGGTTCGAGACGACGTCAGTAGCAGTAGAGCGGCTGCGTGCCATCGACACGCAACAGCTGCCGCTCGCGGTGCGGTCGTTCGCGGATACGTTCCAGAGTGACCTGCAGAAGGCGATCACCTTGTCAGAACGGACGCTGGAGAAGGCTGATCTGCAGGACGTATCCACTGAAGATGCCCTCGCCCTCTACGAGGCGCTGAACAAGGCCGCGAATAGCGACCAGCTCCTGATGATCGAGGAGTATCCAGGGATGGACGCCTATGTTGCGGAGGCCAAGGCTTCGGGTTTGTGCCCGGACTTGTGAACGTGGCTCCCAGGAGCCGGTCTGGGAGTCGGACGGTCAGGGGGTGGTCACCGTGGAGGTGGTCGCCGTCGCCGGCTCCGTCGCTTCGATCGCCGCTTTGTACGCGGGGCTTTGGCGTATGGCTCGGGACACGACGAGCTTCACGTCCGAGTCGGTGCGCGCCGCCCGGACCAGGTCGGTGAGCGAGCCGTGCTGCCAGTCGATGGCGGCTGCGGCTTCACGGGTGATGTTGACCTGCGTGATGGGGAATGGCTCGGGGTCGTCGTTGACGGAGGGCATCGGCTCCTGACAGATGTCGTAGGACTGCAGCTCGCTCCAGCGGGCGAACACGTCGGGGGTGATCAGCGCGGCCAGGTCCCAGAACCCCTGCACGTACTGCTCGTCGGTGTACTCGCCCACCGGCTCCACGTACATGGCCAGGTGGGTGCCCGTGGGAGAGGGGGTGTAGCTGCCCTTCGAGAGGTCGATGAGCTGCGCCCGGGTGAGGCGCAGCCCCATGGTGGCCAGCGCCGGGTCGTAGAGGCGGCGCAGGGCGGCCACGTCGTCGGGAGGAAGCGGTTGGCTGCCATCGATGGGAGGGAGCAGGGCGGCGGCACCCGCCGGGATGGTCGTCGAGGCGGTGCCGGCGGAGTCGCCGTCTTCTCCGCATCCGCCGGCGAGCGCCGCGAGGCCGACCGCTGCCGCCACGGCGACCGCCCGGAGCGGGAGGCGGGCCGTCACGCCAGGATCTCGACCCGGATGCCGTACGGGTCCTGGATCGAGGCCACCAGCTTGTCGATGTCCTCGTTGCGGAGGCGGATGCAGCCGTTGCTGACCCGCTGCCCGATCTTGTCGGGCTCGTTGGTCCCGTGGATGCCGAGCTGGCCCTGGCCGCCGTTGAAGCTGGTGAGCACCTCCGAGAAGCCCGAGAGGCCGAACGCGTAGGTGCCGTACACCCCGTTCGGGTCCGGTGGCTTGAGCAGCTCGGTCGTGTAGTAGACGCCGCCGGGGGTGGGCCGGTTCTCGCGGGCCACCCCGATCTCGGTGTCGAGGAGCACCTGGTCGCCGGCGTACGCCTTGAGGTTGAAGCCGTTGAGATCGACCACGATGCGGTAGTTGTTGCCCTCGAGGCGGACGTCGGAGCGCTTCACCCACCCTTTCGAGCCGTTGGGCCGGATGGGCAGCAACACCTCCATCCAGTCGCAGTTGTCGGTCGGCTCGTTCGTCACCAGGAACACCATCGGGACCTCGATGGGCGGGTCGGTGTCGGTCTTGCGGGGCACCTCGAAGGTCTGCGACGGCGTCGTCGCGCCCGGTGCGGGGTAGACGTTGATGGACCCCGTGGTGTTCGCGTAGGCGACGTGGTTCACGTACCCGTCGAGGCGCGGATCGCAGCTGGCGGTGCTCGCCGTCGTGGTGGTGGTGGTCGACTCGGCTTGCTCGACGGTGGTGGTCGAGCCCTTGCTGCACGCGGCCAGGAGCAGCGCCAGCGCGAGCAGGATCGCCCCGAGCCGGGCGGGGGAGGTGCGAGCCGGGGATCGCGACGGTCGGAGGGGGGGTGTGTGCACGGGCGACGATCCTACCGGTCCGGGCCGGGCTCACCGGGTCGCGGAGGGTAGCGCTCGGCGACGCTGTCCACGTCGAGCCCCTCGAGCGCCAGCAGATCCCGAGAGATCGGCGCATCCTCGGGGTTGAGCTCCTCGAGCTCCATCGACGCCGTCTCGGGGTAGAGGAACAGCACGAGGGCCACCACCACCACGGGAGCGATCGCCAACACCAGCATGGCGTCCGACAGCGTGCCCAGGCGGTCCGAGAGCACCCCCGCCAGGTACAGGCCCGCGGCGCTGCCGATCACGGAGAACAGGTTGATGATCCCGTTCGCCCGGCCGCGGGCATCGGTCGCGAACAACTCCGGCCCGTACACCGCCAGCGCCGGGATGGCCATGGCCCCGAGCACCGCCGCGAGCACCGACCACAGCCAGATCGTCCAGCCCTGGTCGAGGTACATGAGCACGGTGAAGCCGACCCCCGCCGCCAGCCCGCCCGCCCCGATCAGCCGCCGACCACGGGCG
>NZ_DAIUCK010000166.1:0-3210 GCF_036846205.1 Rhabdothermincola sp.
GTTCAGCCCCACGCGGCCCCCCACCGCGAATCCATGAACAGTTCGCCAGCCTCCCCCGAACTGTTCAGCCCCACGCGGCCCCCCACCGCGAATCCATGAACAGTTCGTTGGGGGGAGGGGGAGGGCCGTGCAGACCGTCAGACCAGGAAGCGGCTGAGGGACTCGATCACGCAGGCGGGCTTCTCGCCCCCCTCGATCTCGATGGTCACCAGGATCGTCGTCTGCACACCGCCGGCGATCTCCTCCACCGCCACCAGCTCGGCGCCGGCCCGGATACGCGAGCCCACCTTGACCGGGGCCGGAAACCGCACCTTGTTGACCCCGTAGTTCACCCCCATCGAGATGCCACGAACCTCCATGATCTGGGGAAGTAGGGCGTTCGACAACGACAGGGTCAGGTAGCCGTGAGCGATGGTGGCGCCGAACGGGCCCGCCGCCGCCCGCTCGGGATCCACGTGGATCCACTGGTGGTCACCGGTCGCCTCGGCGAACAGGTCGATGCGGTCCTGGGTGATCTCCAACCAGTCGCTGTAGCCGAGGTGCTGGCCGGCCGCGGCGCGCAGCGCGTCCAGGCCGTCGAAGGTCGTCCGTGCCATGGGCGAGATCATCGCGCTCCCAGCGGGGTGCTCCCGGCACCCGGCTCCGGCGGACCTGACATCCGTGTCATAGTCTGTCGCCCGGGCCGTACGGCCACCGCCGAGACGAGGAGGACGGATGACCCGACGGGTCGCCATCGTGGGCGTCGCGCTCTCGGACACCGGGCGTGTCGACGACCGCACCAACTGGGAACTGCACGGCCAGGCCATCCGCCGGGCCATCGCCGACGCGGGGCTGGCCAAGGAGGACATCGACGGGCTGGCGTCCAACGGCATCGGCACCCTGCAACCGATCGAGCTGGCCGAGTACCTGGGCCTGCGGCCCACGTGGGTCGACTCCACCCAGGTGGGCGGGGGCACGTGGGAGGTCATGGCCGGTCACGCTGCGGACGCCATCGCCCAAGGACATGCCGACGTGGTGGCCCTCGTGTACGGCTCCACCACCCGGGCCGACCTCAAGAAGCGGCTGCGAACCGCGAACCTCTCCTTCGGCGGCCGCGGCCCCATCCAGTTCGAGGTGCCCTACGGGCACACGCTGATCGCCAAGTACGCCATGGCCGCCCGTCGGCACATGCACGAGTACGGCACCACCATCGAGCAGCTCGCGGAGGTGGCGGTCTCGGCCCGCTACAACGCGCAGTTCAACCCCGACGCGTACTACCGGGACCCGATCACCGTCGACGACGTGCTCAACAGCGAGATGATCGCCGACCCGTACACCAAGCTGCAGTGCTGCATCCGCTCCGACGGGGGATGCGCGGTGATCCTCGCCGCCGAGGATCGGGTGCCCGACACCGCGAAGGCGCCGGTGTGGATCCTCGGTCACGGCCAGCACGTCTCGCACACCACCATGAGCGAGTGGCCCGACTTCACCGTCTCGCCGGCCGCGATCGCCGGCAAGGCAGCATTCGAGCGAGCAGGGGTCACACCCGAGGAGATCGACGTCTGCACGATCTACGACGCGTTCACCTACATGGTGCTGGTGACCCTCGAGGATCTCGGGTTCTGCGAGAAAGGCGAAGGAGGCGCCCTGGCGGAGAGCGGTGCGCTCCGCCTCGGTGGCTCGTTGCCGACCAACCCGGACGGCGGAGGGCTCTCGGCATGCCATCCCGGCATGCGCGGCCTGTTCCTCCTGGTCGAAGCGACCCGCCAGCTCCGCCAGGAGCATCCCCCCGAGCGGCTGGTGCCCGATGCCAGGCTCGCCTGCGTGAGCGGCACCGGCGGCTGGTTCTGCTCCAACGGCACGCTGATCCTCGGCGTCGAGTGATCCCCCGGCGGGTCATCGACTACAACTGCTGCCCGTGCTCCGGGAGATCGTGCGGGCAGCAGGCGCCCGGTTCGGCGAGCTCGCCGCCTTCGTGAGACCCGACGGCTCGGCCCTCACCTATGCCGCGCTCGACCGCCGCTCCGATGCGCTCGCCGCGGGCCTCCACGCGGCCGGCATCGGCGAGGGCGACGTGGTGGCACTCACCCTCCCCTCGGACATCGACTACGTGATCGCCTACGCCGCTGCGGCCAAGGTGGGCGCCATCACCGCCGGGGTCAACCCTCGCCTCACCGCCGCCGAGCGCGATCGAGTGCTGGCCGTCGCGGAGCCCCGCATGGTCCTGGCCGAGGGTGACGTCGATCGGCTTTCGCGACCCGACCTCCCGGTGCCCGCACTCGACCCGGATCCTGATCGGGTCGTCGCCATCGTGTTCACCTCCGGCACCACCGGCACCCCGAAGGGCGCGGTGTTCGGTGAGCGCGAGCTCGACGCGATCGCCCGGAGCGACGTGCCCGGCTGGGACGATCCCCAGACCTGGGGAGGGGGTGGCCATCAGATCGCCGCCACCCAGTTCGCACACGTGGGGTTCATGACCAAGCTCCCCTGGTACCTGCGGCTCGGCACCACCACCCACCTCCTGGAGCGCTGGCGAGCCGGGGACGTCCTGCGCCTGGTGAGCGAGCACCGGATGACCAGCATCGGCGGGGTCGCGCCGCAGCTGGCGCTGCTGCTGCGACACCCCGACTTCGAGTCATTCGACCTCTCGTCGGTGCGGACGATCGTCATGGGTGGAGCCTTCTCGCCACCGGCGCTGGTGGAGGAGGCCAGACGGCGGATCGGCGCCAGCTACTCGATCCGCTACTCGTCGACCGAATCGGGTGGGGTGGGCACCGGCACGGCGTTCGACGCCGACGACGAGGAGGCCCTCCACACCGTGGGTCGCCCTCGCCGCTCGGTCGAGCTCGAGATCCGCTCGGATGACGGCCGGGTCCTCCCACCGGGCGAGGTGGGCGAGGTGCATCTGCGCTCGCCGTGCATGATGAGGGGCTACTGGCGCGACCCGGATGCCACTGCGGCCACCATCGTCGACGGATGGCTGCGCACCGGCGACCTCGGCTGGCTGGACGAGCACGGTTGCCTGCACCTGGCGGGACGCAAGAAAGAGATGTACATCCGGGGCGGCTACAACGTGTACCCGGTGGAGGTGGAAGGGGTGCTCGCCTCACACCCGGAGGTCACCGAGGTGGCCGTGGCCCCGGCCCCCGACCCCGTCATGGGCGAGTTCGGCGTGGCCGTGGTGGTGCCCCGAGATCCCGACCGCCCACCCACCCTCCGGGAGCTGCAGGC
>NZ_DAIUCK010000167.1:0-3196 GCF_036846205.1 Rhabdothermincola sp.
ACCCACGGCCAGCCGGTCGCGTCGAGCACCCGCACCGCCTGGGGGGTGGCGAGCGCCAACCCGCCGAGGTGACCGCGGGTGGCCATGGAACGGATGAACACCCCGTCGTCGAGCGCATGGTCACCCATCCGCACCCGGTCACCGAGGATCGCGCCGCCGGTGAACGGTGAGGAGGGGTCAACGGCCAGCACCGCGACCCGCTCCCCGGCGGCCCGGATCCGGGACACCAGCGCGCTGGTGAGCGTGGACTTGCCCGCACCGGGCGACCCGGTGATCCCGACGGTCGTGGCCGAGCCACCCAGCGGGTGGGCGAGCCGGCCGACCTCGTGGGCCTTCGCTCCGCCTTCCTCCACGATCGACAGCAGGCGGGCGAGCGCCGAGCGATCACCATTCCGGGCACGGGCCAGCAGCTCAGCCGGGTCGGTGACGCGAGGGCGGGGCACGGAGGCGAAGCGTAGTGATGCCGCGACCGGGGTCAGAGGGTGACCGGTCGCTCCCCGAGCTCGGTGGCCGCCTGGCCCAGGTCGATGACCTCGGTGACCCCGGGAACCCGATCCTTCAGGATGCGCTCGATACCGGCTTTGAGCGTGACCGTCGACGCGGGACAGGAGACGCAGGCGCCGACCAGCTCGACCGACACCACACCGGTCTCCTCGTCGACGTCGCGCAGGAAGATGTCGCCGTTGTCGGCCTGGATGGCCGGGCGGATGGCTTCGATGACCTGCTCGATCTGGGCGCGCATGGCTCCTTCAGGCTGCCTCGCAGGGACCATCTGTGCCAACACCGCCACTGCCGGGTGTGTTCCGCCGACGTGATCCGCCGGCCCCTATCAGCACGCCCGGACGTCGGCGCCGATGGCCCGGAGCTTCTCCACGAAGCGCTCGTAGCCCCGAGCGATGTGATGGGCGTCACCCACGATGGTCTCCCCTTCGGCCTTGAGCGCCGCGACCACCAGCGCCGCGCCGGCCCGGATGTCCGGGGCCCGCACCGGAGCGCCCGACAGCAGCGGCCGGCCCCGCACCACCGCGTGGTGGCCCTCGGTGCGGATGTCGGCGCCCATCCGGACCAGCTCGTCGACGTAGCGGAACCGCCCGGCGAACAGGTTCTCGGTCACGATGCCCACCCCGTCGGCGGTGGCGAGCATGGCCACGAACAGCGGCTTGTAGTCGGTGGCCAGACCCGGGTACGGCAAGGTCGACACGTCGACGGCACGCAGCCGGCGCGTCGACATCGCCCAGATCCCTTCGCTGTCGGGGGAGATACGCATGCCCATCTCACCCAGCTTGGCGGCGTACATGTCCATGTGGTCGTGCCGGGCACCGGCCAGGAGGAGCTCCCCGCCGGCCACGCCGAGCGCGGCCAGGAAGGTCGCCGCTTCGACCCGGTCCGGGATGACGGTGTGCTCCACGGGAGCGAGCTGCTCGACGCCGTCGACCTGGATGGTCGAGCTCCCCGCACCCAGCACCCGCGCCCCCATGCGGTTGAGGAAGCTGGCCAGGTCCGCGATCTCCGGCTCGCGGGCCGCGTTGTCGATGACGGTCGTGCCCTTCGCCAGCACTGCGGCCAGGAGCACGTTCTCGGTGGCACCCACGCTCGGGAACTCGAGCAGCACCCTCGCACCGGTGAGCTGGTCGGCCCGGGCCTCGATGTAGCCGTGGGCGAACTCGAAGCTGGCGCCGAGCTCCTCCAGGCCCCGCAGGTGCATGTCGATGGGTCGGGGGCCGAAGTCGTCGCCACCAGGCAGGGCCACCCGGGCCCGCCCGTAGCGGGCGAGCAGCGGACCGAGCACCACGATCGAGGCCCGCATGCGCTCGACCAGCTCGTAGGGGGCCTCCGGCACCAGGGTGCCGTCGTGGACGATCCGCAGGTCGCCGGGGGCCGGGCGCTCGACGGTCATGCCCATGGTGGTGAGCAGCTCCCCCATCCACGTCACGTCCGCGATGTCGGGCACGTTGTGGAGCAGGAACTCACCCGGGGCCAGCGCGGTCGCGGCCATCAACTTGAGCACCGAGTTCTTGGCGCCGCTGATCGGGACCGTGCCCTCCAGGGGGCCCGACTGGCGTACGGCGATGCGGTCCACGGTGGTCAGTATGCTCGCGGCGGCGTGCACCAGGTCGTAGCGAAGCGCGCGGTCACCGAGCGCCAACTCCGCAGGATCCTCGAGCCCCGCGACGACCTCGTGCGGGAGCGCCGCGTCGCCGACCGGGTGTTCGAGCTCGACGACGGGCCCTTCAGCGTGTGGCGCCGCACCGTGGAGATCGAGCGCGGGGTGGGCGCGGCCCCGGACAGCCCGCTCACGGTCACTGAGCGGTTCGAGTTCCGGCTGGCGATCCCGGTGTGGTCCTTCCTGTTCCACGGCCTGCTGCGCCGTCATCTCCGCCGAGGCACGAACCCCGACGGTGAGCGAGCGCCGTGGTGGGCGCCGCCCCAGCGCCTCGACCGGCGGGCGGCGAGGGTGCTCGGCCTGCTGAGCGTCGTCGCGCTCGTCGCCGGCTACCTGGGCACGCTGCTCAGCCAGACCAACACCTTCTTCAAGCAGGACTTCGGCGCCTCCGACGCGGCCATCGGCGCCACCTTGTCGGTGGTGCGGATCGGCGCGCTGGGCGCGCTGGTGGTGGCCGCGATCGCGGACCGCCGGGGGCGGCGCCGGGTGCTGCTCGCCGCGTCGGTCGCCGGTTGCATCGCCACCGCCACCGGCGCCCTCGCCCCCGGCCTGGTCTGGCTCGGTGCCAGCCAGACCGTCGCCCGGGCCTTCTCCACCGCCATGGCCCTGGTGTTCAGCATCATCGCGGTGGAGGAGACCCCGGCGGGCTCTCGCGCCTACGCGGTGTCGGTGCTGACCATGGCCGGCGCACTGGGCGCAGGCGCCGCGGTGGCGCTGCTGTGGGTGGCCGATCTCGGCGAGGGAGCCTGGCGCGCCCTGTACGTCGTGCCGCTGGCGGCGCTGCTGCCCCTGCGCTGGGTGGCCCGCCACCTCCCCGAGACCCGCCGGTTCACCCTGCGCGAGCGGCGTTCGGATCGCCTCCCGGCAGACAGCCGCCCGCGGCTGCCGCGCGGGCGGCTGGCCCTGCTGGCCGCGTCCGGCCTGTTCCTCGCGGTGTTCGTGGCCCCCGCCTCCGGGTTCCAGAACGAGTACCTGCGCACCGACCGGGGCTTCAGCGCGGTGGGACTGATCGCGTTCAACATCCTCACCAAC
>NZ_DAIUCK010000168.1:0-3183 GCF_036846205.1 Rhabdothermincola sp.
GTGGGGACCGCTGCGGGCCGGGGTGGGTACCAGCGCCAACCAGATCATCGTCGGGCGGGCGGTGATGGGCCTCGGCGGCGCGTTCGTCATGCCCTCGACCCTGTCGATCCTGACCAACGTCTTCCCCCCGCACGAGCGGGCCCGCGCGATCGGCGTGTGGGCCGGGGTGGCGGGCGCGGCGGGAGCCATCGGGCCCATCGTCAGCGGCTTCCTGCTGGAGCACTTCTGGTGGGGCTCGATCTTCTTCGTGAACCTGCCGGTGGTGGCCATCGCGCTGCTGGGGGGCTACGTGCTCGTGCCGACCTCCCGGGATCCGGAGCACGCCCGGCTCGACCTGCCGGGAGCGGCGCTGTCGATCGGCGCGGTCGGCACGCTCGTGTACGGCATCATCGAGGCTCCACAGCACGGTTGGCTGGCTCCGGTCACGCTGGCCACGTTCGCGGGGGCGATCCTGTTCGGGGTGGCGTTCGCGCTGCGGGAACTGCGGACCGAGGCGCCGATGCTCGACCTGCGCTACTTCAGGCGGCGAGGGTTCTCGGGCGGCTCGATCGCCATCTCGATGATGTTCTTCGGGATGTTCGGCATGTTCTTCCTGGTGACGCAGTACTTCCAGCTGGTGAAGGGCTGGAGCGCGCTGAGCACCGGGTTCCGCACCTTGCCGTTCGCGATCACGATGATGGTTGCCGCCCCGTCGAGCGCGCAGCTGGCGGCCCGCTTCGGCACCAAGCGGGTGGTGGCCAGCGGGGTGGCCGTCGCCGGCCTCGGGCTGCTCACCCTCTCCCGAGCCGGAGTGGGAACGAGCTACGGCTACCTCGCGGTGGCGCTCGTGATCCTGGCCGCCGGCATGGGGCTCACGATGGCGCCGTCGACCGCGGCGATCATGTCCTCGCTGCCGCTGGCCAAGGCAGGGGTCGGCTCGGCCATGAACGACACCAACCGCGAGCTCGGCGGGGCGGTGGGCGTCGCGGTGCTGGGCAGCATCCTGGCGTCGACCTACGACCGCTCGCTCGACACCGTGCTCGCCGGTGTCCCGCCGGAGGCGGCCTCGGTGGCGCGCAGCTCACTCGGGGGCGCGCTCGAGGTCGCGCAGCGGCTCGGGTTGCCCGAGCTGGCCACCGCGGCCCGCAGCTCCTTCACCGACGCCATGGGCCTCGCGCTCACCGTGGGCGCGGTGGTCGCCCTGTCGGCCTCGGTCATCGTGGCCATCGTCCTCCCGCAACACATCGGGACCTCGGAGGAGCAGGAGCGCTACGGCGGTCACGAAGTCGAGGACTGACCGGGACGGCTCCCCCGGCCCCGTCAGAGGATGGTGGCTCCCCCGTCCACCGTGGCTCCCGAGAGGCACGGAAGGCATTCCCGATAATGGCTACATTCACGCGACGTGGGAGCTCCATCGGGGCCAGGCGAGGAGGTCATCAGGATGCGCAAGTTCGTCGTGGGTGTGGCCACGGTCGTCGCCGCATTGGCGGCCATGATCGCCCCGGCGAGTGCCCAGGGCTTCACCCTCTCGGGAAGCGTCACCTGCACGAACGGTACCTACACGGTCACCTGGACGATGACGAACCTCATGGTGAACCTGCCAGGCACCATCGCCTCGGTCGCGCTCAGTGGCACGGCATCGGGATCGGCGACCTTCCAACCCTTCGAACCCCCAGCACTGCCAGCGAACGGCACCTCGACGGCCACCACGACCCTGCCTGGCACCACCTCCGGCACGCTCACCCTCGAGGCCACCATCGTCTACCTGGATATCCAGCTCCAGTTGACCGAAACCGCCTCGGTCCAGCTGGACGGCAGCTGCACCACCACCACCACGTCGACGCCCTCGACGCTGGCTCCGACCACGACCGCTGCACCAACAAGCCAGCCGACCGCGGCCAGGGCAACTCCTCGCTTCACCGGCTGAGCCGGGCACCCGCGCCGCGACCTGGCTCAGCGTCGACGCAGGCTCGTACCACAACCTGCTCCTGCGCGCCCTGAACCAACACCTGCTTGATTCGCCGAGGCCTCCTGGCCATGCCGGCACCGGCCCCGTTCCGGCCGATCCATCGCGACCTCGGCCTCACGATCGCGGTCTCGAACGCCGCCGAAGCGCTCGAGCTGTTCGATGACCCCGAGACCCGCTGATCCTGGTCGACGCGAACATCTTCGTCACTCGGCGGCTCTCTGCCTCGAGCGCGGGCTCACGGCGGTGAGTGCCGGCAGCGACTGCGCCAGGTTCAGCGGCCTCAGCTGGATCAACCTGATCGCCTGAGAACCTCCCAGCTCGTCTCGTCCCGGCGCTTCCCACGGTCACGGCTGTCCCGTACCTGATCAGGTGAAGCGGTGCGCTCGGTGCGCCGCTCGGAATAAGGCAGCCGTGACCCAGAGGAGGTGCGCGCACGATGGAGCCGGGCTGGGAGCAAGGTGGAAGCGACGAGTTGTCACCGATCGCGGGGTTGCTGGCCGGGATCCTCGCCATCGCGGTGGTGATCCTGTCGGGCTGGATGACGATCGTTGCCTTCGTCGGGGGCACCATGCCCATTCTCGGATGGGAGATGGACGGCGGTGTCGGCACTGGCCTGCTCTGGTTGCTGTTCGTCGACCCGATCGTGATCACCGTCATGATCTGGCTCGGCATGGCGGTCACGCTGGTGGTGGATCGACTGGCGAAGCAGGCGAGCGGCTCCGGTGGCTCGGGTCCGCATCGCGGCGAGGGCTCCGACCGATGGTGAGGTCGCGTCACGGTCACGACGTACGACTGGTCATGCGACTGCTCCTGATCATCCGCACCGTCGGCCTCGGCGCCATCGCGATCGCGGCGTTCCTGGTGGCCGTGGCGCTGCGTCCCCCGGAGCCCGACGCGCCGGTGTCGAACGCGTCCGCCATCAAGAAGGCGCTCGACGAGGCCGACCTCAATGAGCTGACCGCGGATTCCGCCCCGAAGCAGCAGGTGGTCAACGGGTGGGTGGCTCGGGACCTGCTGGTCATCAACGCCCGGCAGAACGACACCCTCCTCGAGCTCGCCGCTCGAGAGCCGGACCAGCGCCCCGCGTGGCTCCTGGCGCTCGCGGTGCTGGCCGTCTGCTGGTGGGGTGCCCTGACGTGGCCCGCGTCCGCCTTCGCCACGGCAACCGACAGCGCAGCTTCGGTGACCGATGATGCGAGTACCGGACCCGCCACGATGCTGCTCCCGCCGCCACC
>NZ_DAIUCK010000169.1:0-3010 GCF_036846205.1 Rhabdothermincola sp.
GGTCTGGCCGGGGTGGCGGTGGCAGGGATGGTGCTCGGTGTTCGCGACGTGCTCGACGGCCCGGACGAGGAGGAGCCGGTGGTCGAGCTGCGGCCCGACGACGCCGAGCCGGGTGATCGATGGGTCACGTTCGTGTACGTGCCCGGCCTGCCGGCGCGCAGCCGGATCGTGGTCCGCCCCTGGCTGGCACCGGATGCGTCGGGGTGTGCGACCGGTTCGTCGGGGTGTGCCGCGGCCCGTAGCCTGTGAGCCGTGCCGGGCCGCTTCTACGTGACCACACCCATCTACTACGTCAACGACGTGCCCCACATCGGGCACGCGTACACCACCGTCACCGCCGATGCGCTCGCTCGCTGGCACCGACTGATCGGCGACGACGTCTTCTTTCTCACCGGCACCGACGAGCACGGGCTCAAGGTCGCACGCGCCGCCGCGGAGCGCGGGCTCGAACCGCTGGCCCACGCGGACGCCACCAGCGAGCGCTTCCGCGAGACCTGGCGGCTGCTCGACATCTCCAACGACGACTTCATCCGCACCACCGAGCCCCGTCACCACCGCAGCGTGCAGGCGTTCCTGCAGCGCATCTACGACAACGGCTGGATCGAGAAGGGCACCTACGCCGGCCTGTACTGCGTGTCCTGCGAGGCCTACTACACCGAAGCCGACCTGATCGACGGCAACTGCCCGATCCACGGCAGGCCGGTGGAGTGGCTCGAGGAGGACAACTGGTTCTTCAAGCTCTCGGCCTTCGAGGAGCCCCTGCTCGAGTGGTACGCCGCCGAGCCCGACGCGGTGCAGCCGGAGGGCAAGCGCAACGAGGCGCTCGGCATCATCCGCCAGGGCCTGGCCGACATCTCCATCACCCGCACCTCGATCCGCTGGGGGGTGGAGGTGCCCTGGGACCCCGAGCACGTGTTCTACGTCTGGTACGACGCGCTGGTGAACTACGTGACCGGCATCGGCTTCGGGAGCGACCAGGAACGCTTCGAGCGCTGGTGGCCGGCGGTGCACCACCTGATCGGCAAGGACATCCTGCGCTTCCACTGCGTGTACTGGCCGGCCATGTTGCTGGCCGCGGGCCTGGCGCCCCCGCACCGCATCTTCGTGCACGGCTTCCTCCTGGTGGGCGGGGAGAAGATGAGCAAGACCCGCCTCAACCAGATCTTCCCGGCCGACCTGGTGGAGGAGTTCGGCGTTGACGGGTTCCGCTACCAGTTCCTGCGCGACCAGCCGTTCGGCCCCGACGGCGACTTCTCCTACGAGGGGATGGTCACCCGCTACAACACCGACCTGGCGAACAACCTGGGCAACCTGCTCTCGCGGGTCGCCACGGTGGTGGCCAAGAAGTGTGGTGGTATCGGCCCCGCCCCCCGGCCCGACAGCCCCCTCGCGACCCTGGCGGCCGAGGTGTACGAGGCGACCGCCGGCGCCTGGGCCGAGGTCGCCCCGTCGCGGGCGCTGGAGGCCACCTGGCGGCTGGTGCACGACGCGAACGCGCATCTCGAGGCCAACGAGCCCTGGAAGATGGATCCGGGCCCGGAGCTCGACGCGGTGATGGGTGACGCACTGGAGGTGCTGCGCATCGTCGCCGTGCTCGCGCACCCGGCGGTGCCCCGGACGACCGAGGAGATCTGGCGGCGCATCGGCCTGGCGGGCTCGCCCGCCGACGAGCGGTTGCCGGACGCGGCGACGTGGGGCCGGTATCCCGGTGGCCTGCCGGTGGAGAAGGGCGCGCCGCTGTTCCCCCGCATCCAGGCCGGCTGATCGCGAAGGCGGTCCCTCGTGCGCTGGATCGACCACCACTGCCACCTCGAGGCCGGCCCATCCGGTGACGCCCTCGTCGCCGAGGCCCGGGCAGCGGGGGTGGCGCGCCTGATCGTGGTGGGCACCGATGGCGCGCAGAGCCGACAGGCGGTGGAGGTGGCAGCTGCGCACGAAGGGGTCTGGGCGACCGCCGGTGTCCACCCCCACGACGCCAGCGGCGGTCTCGACGGGATCGCCGAGCTGCTCGACCGGCCGGAGGTGGTGGCCGTGGGGGAGTGCGGCCTGGACTACCACTACGACCACTCGCCCCGGCCGGTGCAGCGGGAGGTGTTCGCCCGCCAGATCGGCCTGGCGCACGAGCACGACCTGGCGCTGGTGATCCACACCCGCGAGGCCTGGGAGGACACCTTCGAGATCCTGGCGGCCGAGGGCGTACCCGAGCGGGCGGTGCTGCACTGCTTCACCGGCGGCCCGCGGGAGGCCCGGCGGGCGTTGGATCTGGGCCTGTCGCTCTCCTTCAGCGGCATCGTCACCTTCAAGCGGGCCGATGACCTCCGGGAGGCGGTGGCGTGCTGCCCGCTGGAGCGGGTGCTGGTGGAGACCGACAGCCCGTACCTCGCGCCGGAGCCGCACCGCGGCCGTCCCAACCGCCCGGCCCTGGTCCCGCTGGTGGGGGCGGCCGTGGCTCGGGCGGGTGGCTGGTCGGTGGAGGAGGTGGCCGAGACCACCTGGCGGAACGCCGAGCGCCTCTACCGCCTCCCGCCGTCGCCCGCCTCCTGAGCGGTCACGGACGCCGATCCCGCCACCGGGGATCGGCGCCGGACCACGGCGAGGGAACCATGACGGAGCGGAGACGAGCGTGTCCCTCCGTTGACGTTCGTCACAGGGACGTTGCGAAAGTTGCGGTTCGGTTACGGGCCTCCTAGGGTGCGCGCCAGTGCCTCGGGCGGAGTAGGGCCTTTCCGGCCTTTCCTGGGGCGTACGCAGTCATGGATCCCCACAACCACCAGCCCCAGCGGCGCCGGTTCTTCTACGGCGCCCTGGGAGCCATCTTCCTCGGCTCCCTCGCCGTCGCCGTCCTGCCGGTCGCGCAGGCCGAGCAGACGGTCGAAGCCGGCGCAGGTGACCCCAGCGTGCTCCCGCTCGCACCCGAGCCCAGCGGCCCCGTGACCGAGCCGCCCACCACCAGCTCGCCCGTCGAACCCACCTCCACCACCGCGGCCCCGACCACCACCGGGCCGAAGGC
>NZ_DAIUCK010000170.1:0-2960 GCF_036846205.1 Rhabdothermincola sp.
CCCCCACCCCCTGCTCGGCGGCGGGGTCCTCCACCGCCGGCGCCCGGTCGACGCCGACCACCTCGCCCCGCTCGAAGGCGATCCGCACCCCCGAGGTGTACAGGGAGATCGCCAGCTCGCCGCTGCGACCCGCGTAGGGAGAGGCGGCGAGACGGGCGCTGAGCACCGGCTGCAACCGCTGCAGCATCGCCACCGGGTCAGCCACTCGGGCGTAGATGCCGAGGTCGTAGACCAGGCTCGAGCCGATGGTTCGCAGCTCGGCATGCACCAGCGGGTCGGTGCTGTCGTAGATGACCAGCACGCTGTCGCCCGCAAGGGCCAGCCCGGCACGCACCAGTGCCGGCAGCGCCCCCGGCTCGGCGCACACGCTGGGCAGGAAGTGGAGCTGGCGCTCCTCGGGCCGGTGGTGGAGTCGGGCCCACCCGGTGATCCGGCCGCCGCACTCGGACACCAGGAGGTGCTCGAAGGGACCGGACGCCGCCAGGTCGAGGTGGAGCTGCCAGCGGGCCCGGTCGCGCACGGTGCGGATGCCCTCATCGGGTCGCCGGGTCTCCAGCGCAAGGAGGTCATCGAGGTCGTCGGGGGTGGCGTCGCGCACCTGCGGTGGCGAGCCTGACGACGAGACCTGTCGGGCCAGCCGGGTTTCGTCGGTGAGGAACAGCAACGGGTGGTCGAGGCCGTAGCCATAGCCGAACCGCCGGTAGAGGTAGGGGATGCCGCCGATGAACTGGATCAGCTCGCCCTCGGCCGCAGCCCGGGCGTGGTGGTGCTCGAACTGGGCCCGCACCAGCCCCTGCCGGCGATGGCTCGCCGCGGTGGCCACGTATTCGATCTGGCTCCCGGGCAGCTCCACCCCGTCAAGGGAGAAGGTGTGTGGGATCCGGGCTGAGGCGGACACCACCCGGCCGCCGTCGTCCACCACCGTCCACATGGCGACGCCTTCACCGAAGCCCTGGTAAGCCCGCACCGCCGGGCCGTCGGACTCACCGAAGGCCTCCACGGCCAGGGCCACGATGGCCTCGGCGTCGGCCTCGGTCGCCTGCCTCACTGCGCCGGTCACGGCGGGCACCGTACTGCCTACCCTGGTTGGGAATGGCCCGCCGATCCCAGCTCACCATCGCCGGTATCCCGGTGCGGGTCGAGCCGACCTTCTTCGTGATCATCGCCCTCCTGGGCGTCAACCCGCTCGATCCCGAGCCACTCTTCATCGGCACGTGGATCGCCATCGCCTTCGTCTCGGTCCTGGTGCACGAGCTCGGTCACGCGGTGGCGTTCCGGATCTATGGGATCCGGCCCTCTATCACGCTGCACGGCTTCGGGGGACTCACTGCCGGGAACGGGGCGCTGTCGCCGGCCCGCCGCATCGTGGTCAGCCTCACCGGCCCGCTTTCGGCCCTGGCCGTGCTGGGACTGCCCGCGCTGTGGCTCGACCGCAGCGGCGTGCTCAGCTCCGTCGAGGCCCGCACGATCGTGTCGCAGGTGGTGTGGATCAACATCGGCTGGTCGCTGCTGAACCTGCTGCCGATCCTCCCTCTCGACGGGGGGCGGGTCTTCGCCGCCGTCGCCGACCTGCTCACCGGTGGGCGGGGCCGGCGGGTGGCCGAGGTGTTCTCGGTCGCGCTGGCCGCGGTGCTCGGGATCTGGGCCTTCCGGTCGGGGCTGGTGCTCGGGGTGGTGCTGGCCGCGATGTTCGCGGCGATGAACCTCTCGTCACGGGCGCGGGCCCGCTCCGACGAGCTCGCCGCGCAGCTGCAGGACGCGCACCGGCTCCTGCTCGCGCACCGGCTGGAGGACGCCGAGGAGGTGGTGCAGCGGGTGCTCGCTTCGCGGCCCGCCGGGGACACCCTCGCCTGGGCGGTCGAGCTCGGTGCCTGGGCCCGACTGTGGCGAGGAGATCCCGCCGGGGCCGACCTCGTCCTTCGCCGCGGCGCTCCCACGGCCGTCCCGTCGCACTGCTACCGGGCCGCCGAGGCCCTGGCTGCCGGGCGCACCGACGAGGGGGTGGCGCTGATGGCCTGGGCGCTCGCCAACGAACCGCCGGGGCCGGCGAAGAGCCTCGGAGCGGTCGCCGCCGCCGGATCGGGCCAGGCGATGGCCGTGGCCCGCGAGCTGCTGCTGATCGGCCCGCAGGGGGTCCAGGCCGCGGGGTTGCTCCGCCAGCTCCTCGAGCATGCCGGCTACCGGGCCGAGGCGCTCTCGGTCGGGCAGTTGCTGGCGCGCCTGTAAGACTGGCGCCATGGCCATCGACTTCACCTTCCCGCCCGAGATCGACGAGGTCCGGTTCAAGGTCCGCGACTTCTGTGACACGGTCGTCCGCCCCGTGGAGGCTCGAGCCGAGGAGCAAGGCTGGTCGAGAGACGACTGGATCAAGGCCATCATCGAGATGCGCGCGGCAGCCAGGGAGTGGGGGCTGTGGTTGCCGCACATGCCGAAGGAGTGGGGCGGCATGGGGCTCAGCCACGTGGCCATGGCCAGCGTCTCCGCCGAGGCCGGCAAGACCCGCATGGGCCCATTCGCCCTGAACGCCCAGGCGCCCGACGAAGGCAACATGCACACTCTCCTGCACTGGGGCACCGACGAGCAGAAGGAGCAGTACCTGCGGCCACTGTGCGAGGGCTACGCCCGCTCCTGCTTCGCCATGACCGAGCCGGAGGTGGCGGGATCGGATCCCACCCTCATCCAGACCCGCGCCTACGAGGACGGCGACGAGTGGGTGATCAACGGGCACAAGTGGTTCATCTCCGGTGCCCGAGGCGCGCAGTTCGCGATCCTGATCGCCCGTACCGAGGACGACCCCGACCTGCCTCAGGCCGCCAACTCCGCCTTCCTCGTCGACATCCCCAGCGAGGGCTGGGAGATCGTCCGTGACGTGGAGACCATGTCCGGCAGCCACAACCACTGCGAGATCCGCATCACCGACCTGCGAGTGCACAAGTCGAAGATGCTGGGTGGGCGGGGGC
>NZ_DAIUCK010000171.1:0-2894 GCF_036846205.1 Rhabdothermincola sp.
GGTCGGGACCGGGTGGGGTGTCACCGGGCGGCACGCCTGTCGTTGCTCGGTCCACGGGCGTGTCGCCTCCGAGCGTGCCGGCAGGCCACCATCTGGGCACCGCCAGCGCCGTCGGCGGGTTCTGCGGGGCGTCGAGCTCCAGGGTGGCCGGGGCCTGCGAGCCCGACGGATCGAGTGTAGGGTCGAGGGCGAGCACGCGCGGTCGGCCAGGTCTCACCTCCGGCTCACGCCAGGGATGGTTCGCGGCGAGGCCCACCAAAGTGCCGACCAGGAGGGCACCGGCCAGGCTGATGGCCGCCGACGTCCTCGCCCACGGGTAGTCCACGGTCGGCTACCGGACGATATCGAGCCGATCTTCGAGCCCGCAGAGCTCGAGGATCCGCTCGACCTGGTGGGCGGGGTGGAGCAACCGCACCCGAGCTCCCGCCCCCTCTCGCCGCGCGGTCTCCATGAGGAGCAACCGCAAACCCGACGAGTCGATGAACTCGACGCCGGCCAGATCGACGTCGATGGCCGTACTCTCGGGGATCGCTTCCAGCCGGCGCTCGAAGACGGGCACGGTCGAGGCGTCGAGGTTTTCGGGCGCGCGCACCACCGGGACGACTGGGTCTCGCTTCACACCAGGTCCCTACCCGAGTGGGAACACAGATCATGCCTGGTTGGTCGGGCCCGGCGCGGGTTCGCCGTCGGTGAACCTCACGATCGATCCCGTAGGGTTGTCCCCGATGACGGATCAACGGGTCGACAGCAGCGCTACGCCACGGGTAGCCATCCTGGGTGCGGGGGCGGGTGGACTGTGCATGGCCATCGCGCTCCGGCGGAGGGGAATCGATTCGTTCGTCATCTTCGAGAAGGCCGACGGGGTTGGTGGCACCTGGCGTGACAACACGTATCCGGGGGCCTGCTGCGACGCGAAGTCGCATCTGTACTCGTACTCGTTCGAGCCGTGGCCGGAGTGGTCACAGCACTTCGCGGCCCAGCCTGAGATCCTCGAGTACTTCGAGCACTGCGCAGACGCTCACGGGCTGCGCGACCACCTGCGGTGCAACACGGAGGTCACGGCACTCACTTGGGAGGAAGAGACCGGGGAATGGATGCTCGACACCCGGTCCGGTGAGCGCTGGCGGTTCGACATCGTCGTGTCGGGGCTCGGCCAGCTCAACCGCCCCTACATCCCCGACATCGAGGGCCTCGAGACCTTCCAGGGCACGACCTTCCACTCCGCCCGGTGGGACCACTCCCATGATCTCACCGGTCGGCGGGTGGCGGTGATCGGCAATGCCGCCAGCGGCGTGCAGTTCATCCCCCAGATCGCGCCGCAGGTGGCTCAGCTCCACGTGTACCAGCGTTCCGCGAACTGGATCCTGCCCCGTATCAACCCGCCGTACTCGGAGCGCACCAAGCGGGTGTTCCGGGAGGTCCCGGGTGCCATGCGGCTCTACCGGGCCTTCCTGTACGCGAGCTACGAGTCGCGCTTCGCGATGATGCGCCGCGACTCGCGGCTCGGGCGGCTGATCGAGCGGCTCGCCGAGCGATACCTCGAATCGGTCATCGACGACCCGGAGCTGCGCGAGGCACTCACACCGGACTTCCCCGCCGGGTGCAAGCGCCTACTCATCTCCAGCGATTACTACCCCGCGCTCACCCGCGACAACGTCGAGCTGGTGACCACGCCAATCGAGCGCATCGCCCCCGAGGGCATCGTCACCGCCGACGGTGTGGTGCGCGGCGTGGACACGATCATCTTCGGGACCGGCTTCGACACCACCCACTTCCTCGCCCCGCTGGTGGTCAAGGGGCGTGACGGGCGCTCGTTGGAGGAGGTCTGGCGAGAGGGCGCGGAGGCGTACCTGGGCATCGCGGTCTCGGGATTCCCGAACCTGTTCATGCTCTACGGGCCGAACACCAACCTCGGTCACAACTCGATCATCTTCATGATCGAGTGCCAGGTGCACTACATCATGCGGCTCATCGACCGGATGCTGCAGGTGGGGCGCAGCAACCTCGACGTCCGGGCGGAGGTGATGGCCGACTACAACCGCGAGCTGCAACGGGCCATGCACGAGATGGTGTGGGAGTCCGGCTGCAAGAGCTGGTACAAGAACGAGTTCGGCAAGGTCACCAACAACTGGCCCCACACCACGGTCCGCTACTGGGTACGAACCCGCCGGCCGGCGCGTGATGCATTCGAGCAGCGGCGGGTCTTCCGGTCAGGCGATCCCGCGGGTCGCGCTCAGGGGTAGCCGATCTTCCTGGCGCAGCCCCAGCCCGAGTACCCGACCGGCGCGACGTAGCCTCGAGGGCCGTGGTAACCCTGCGTCGCAACTCGGTTGGCGACGATGATCTGCTGTTCTCTCGTGGCCTGACCGGCGAGTGGCGCGAACTCGCGCCCGCCCCATGCGTCCCAGGTGCCGTTGTAGAAGCCGAGACCGCCGCTGTAGCGCGAGCCGGTCATCCCCCAGTTGCCCCCGGTCTCGCAGTACGCCATCCGATCCCAGTACTCGTCGGGTGGGACGCCCGCCTGTGCCTCGCGCAGCTGGCGGGTGGTTGCCTCGGCTGCGGCGCGGGCCTCAGCCTCAGCCTGTGCCTGAGCAGCGGCGATCGCCTCCAGCGCGCTGCGTAGCTCCGCTCGGCGCCGCTCCTCGGCAGCAGCCTCGGCAGCCGCCCGGGCCTCGGCCTCGCGTTGTGCGTGGGCGAGGACCTGCTCGGCGTCGACCGGGCCGGCATCCGGGATACCGGAGCGTGCCGGGCCTTCGGCTCCCGTGGACAGGGTGCCGACCTCGGCGTCGCCGGACGGTGCGGTGAGGAGGGCGCCGGTGACGACGGCCGTCACGGCGACGAAGGCGGCCACGAGCGCGCGGGGGGACCGGAAGATGAACATGGCGGGGTACCTC
>NZ_DAIUCK010000172.1:0-2879 GCF_036846205.1 Rhabdothermincola sp.
CGGAGGGCCTGACCAGGGGGTACCGGTGTGGCGAGCCTGGTCGACCAGCACCGGGAGCCAGGGGATGAACGACGCCGCGCCGACGCTGATGGCGGCCAGTGCCCGCCCGGCCTTCCGGCGTTCGCCCTCGTCCTGGGCGCGCCGGGCTCGCCAGGCCAGAAGCGATCCGGTGGCCGCCAGGAGCCACAGCGACCAGTAGTGCGTGTACAGCAGCGCAGCGGTGACCAGTGCGATGGCCGCCAGCGCAAGCGCCCCGTCGCGGCCGAGCCGGAGGGCGCCGTCCACCAGCAACCAGCCTGCGAGAACCAGGATCACCAGGAGCGCGTACATCCGGGTCTCCGTGGCGTACCGGAGCGCGAACGGCGACACGGCGAGCATGAGCAGCGCCAACCACGCCAGCAGCGGACCGCCCCGCCGCCGGCCCGCCAACCACATGAGAGGCAGGGCGGCTACCGCGAAGACACCGGAGAGCGCCCGAACAGCCACATCCGAGGTGCCGAACACCCCGATCCAGGCATGCAGCAGGACGTAGTACAGGGGTGGGTGTCCGTCATGGCGCAGCGCGGACGGGATGTCGCCGAGCGGCAGGCGGGCGATGTTCACACTCAGCGCCTCGTCGAGCCACAGCGGCGTGCGGGCCGCGAAGCGCAGCACGACACCGACCACCACCGCGGCCACGCTCAGCGCGATCAGCTCCACGGGCACCTGCTGCCCGCCGGCATCCTGCCCGCCGCCCCGCGAGCCCGCCGGGCGCGCCGGCTGCAGCCGCACCCGCTCGGTCGTCATCGGGCGGACCGGCGGCCGGCCCGGCTGCCGGAACCGACAGACCGGTCCCGCCACCGCTCGGCGCTCGTCCTCATGGCCGCCGATGCTACGGCCCGCCCGGACGAGTGTCGGGCATGGCTCGGCGGTCCCCCGGGCCATGGGAGCGCCGTAGGTATGCTCGCCGGATCATGGAGCCGGACACTGGCGGCCGCTCGGGGGACCGCAGATGGTGGATCGGCCTCGGCATCATCGTCCTGGCCGGGCTTGCGCTCCGGGTGGCCTACGTCTGGTTCTTCCGCCGCGGCATCGACCTGCAGGGCGATCCCGTCTACTACCACGACGCCGCCAACCTGCTCGCCGATGGAAAGGGATTCATCAACCCGTTCGCCTACGAGGAGGGGCGCATAGTCCAGGGCGCGGACCACCCACCGCTGTACATCGTCTACCTCGCGCTTTTCTCGGTGCTCGGCTGGCGATCGGTCACCGCCCACCTGCTGGCCTCCTGCCTGCTCGGCGCGGCGGCGGTCGGGGTGGGCGGCCTCGCCGGGCGCGAGGTCGCCGGCCGCCGGGCCGGCTGGTTGACGGCCGGCCTGATGGCCGTGTACCCGAACGTGTGGCGCTTCGACGGGATGGTGCTGTCGGAGACCATGGTGATCTTCACGGTCATGCTCACGGTCTTCCTCGCCTACCGGTGCTGGCGGGCGCCCTCCGGCCGAGCACTCGCCTGGGTCGGGCTCTCGGCCGCTGCGTCCACGCTGGCCCGCTCCGAGCTCGGTCTGCTCCTCCCCCTGCTCGTCCTCCCCCTGGCGGTCGGAACCGCCAGGCGCCTCGGCCGCCCGGTGTGGCGACTGGTGGCCGCCGGCATCGGTGCCGCCGGGGTGCTCCTCGTTCCCTGGGTGGTGTTCAACCTGGTGCGCTTCGACCGTCCGGTGCTGCTGTCGAGCCAGATGGAGGTCACCCTCGCCGTGTCGAACTGCGAGTCCGTCTACTACGGCGACCTGATCGGCTACTGGGACCTGCGATGCGGGCGGGAGATCCTCGACCGCCACCAGATCCGGGCGGAGTTCAGCGAAGCCGACGCGCAGCGGGCGCTGCTCGAGGACACCCTCCGGTACATGGGTGACCACCGCAGCCGCATCCCGACGGTGATCGCGGCCCGGGTGGGGCGGATCACCGGGGTCTTCCGGCCCCGCCAGCAGATCGATATCGACGTAGGGGCCGAGCTGTTCCCCCGCCGGGTCATGGAGGCCGCCACGATCTCCTACTGGCTCCTCGTGCCGTTCGCCGTCGCCGGTGCGGTCATCCTCCGCCGGCGCCGGGTGCCGCTCTACCCGGTGCTCGCTCCCGGCATCACCGTGCTGATCACCGTGGTGCTCTTCTACTCGTCGATGCGCTTCCGAGCCACCGCCGAAGGCCCGCTCTGCCTGCTCGCCGCGGTCGGTGCGACCGCGCTGGTGAGCCGGTGGTGGCCGGAGGAACGAGCCCCGGCCCGCGACGAGCCGGCGGCGGGACCGGGAGCTAGCCGCGGGAACGATCAGAGTGAACGGGAGGCGAGATCTGGTGCCAGCGCGGCGATCACGTCGTAGCTGCTCTGCTCGGTGAAGTGCACGCCGTCCGGACGCTGCTGCGGGTCGAGTTGGCCGCCGGCCCAGATGCGTTCGAGGAGTCCGGCCAGGTCCCACACCACCACCTCCGGCCTGGTCGCCGCCACCTCCCGCACGAGCTGGTTCCACCGGTCGGTGCGTGCGGGATCGGCTTCCTTGTAGGGGCCCCGACCCATGAAGTTCTGCGGGGAGTAGACGGGTGAGATGTAGGGGCAGGTCAGCCACACCACCCGGGCCCCGGTCGAGGCCAGCACGTCGATCGACTCCCCGATCGACCGGCGCAGCCAGTCGTCGAGGACCGGGTCGCCGGGGATCCGCCAGGTACGGTCCCCGGGGATCCTGCGCTCCGCCACGTCCCACAGGCATGACAACACGACCACGTAGTCGGGGCGGCGCTCGGCGAGCAACGACGCCCAGCGCTCGAGGCGCGCGTCGCACTCGGGGAACGTGGCCCGCTCGATGCCGATCGCCCGGAGCCGCCCCCCCCCCCCGCTGCGTCAACCGACCGTC
>NZ_DAIUCK010000173.1:0-2781 GCF_036846205.1 Rhabdothermincola sp.
CACCGCCGACCACCACCCCGCCCGCCACCCCACCCCCGTCAACGGGCAGCTGGCCGGTGGGAGCGGACGCGCTCCAGCGCCGCGTCCTGGCCGAGCTGAAGGTCTTCACCGACTGGCTCGACCGCACCGGAGCGAAGGGCTACATCGGTGAGGTCGGCTGGCCGAACAACGAGTCGACCGATCGCTGGAACGCGCTCGCCGACACCTGGTACCAGGCTGCCGACAGCAAGGGCCTGATGGTCACCGCGTGGGCGACCGGCGAATGGTGGGGTTCCTACAACCTCGCCATCTACGGCAACAACGGCCCGTCCATCGGGACCGCCTTGTCCCCCGCCCGGGTCGTCGAGGCCCACCGTGGCGGAGCCGGCAAGGACCGCGGCGTGAACGTGAACGGCGGTGAGTTCGGCATCGGTGGGAACCTCGGCACCGGAAGCGGTGGCGCATTCTCCAACGTGAACCGCGGCACCTACGATCAGGACTACCACTACGACAGCCAGGCCACCTTCAACTACCTGGCCTCGCGCGGGGTCGAGGTGGTGCGCCTGCCGTTCCGGTGGGAGCGGATTCAGCCGACCCTCGGTGGACCACTGGACACCACGGAGCTCGCCCGTCTCCGTGACGTCATCGACCGGGCCAACGCGGCGGGGATCGATGTCATCCCTACGGTCATGAACTACGGCGCCTACTGGATGGGCTCTCCCGGCATCCGCACGCCGATCGGTTCGAGCGGGGTCACGAACCAGCACTTCGCCGACCTCTGGCGTCGCCTGGCCGTCGCCCTCGGCGATCGGCCGAACATCAGCGGCTGGGGGCTCATGAACGAGCCCACGAACATGCCGACCGGATCGGCAGGCTGGGAGCAGGCCAGCCAAGCGGCAGTCGACGCCATTCGAGGTGCCGGCGACCGCCACACGATCTTCGTGCCCGGGTACAACTGGTCCACCGCCCGCCGGTTCGTCGAGTCCCACCCGAACGGTCCGTGGATCCGTGACTCGCTGGGCAACATCCGTTACGAGGCACACCACTACTTCGACGGGGACAACAGCGGGTCCTACGGGCGTTCCTACGACGCGGAGCTCTCAGACGCCCGCAGCAAGGGGTACTGATCCCAGCCTGAGTGAGGGGAGGCCACCCATCCCGGGTGGCCTCCCCTCGTCGCGTTCGACAGTCAGGCTGCCTGGTCGAGGTCGAGGACCGCTGCGGGGGTACGGGCGAGGATCTGCAGGTCCAAGCGCAACGATCGCTGCCGCACGTACTCGACGTCGAGCCGGAGCGCGCTGCGGTAGTCGAGATGGCTCCGGCCACTGACCTGCCACAGTCCGGTGAGACCTGGCTTCACGGAGAAGCGGAGTCGCTGCCAAGGCTCGAGCAGCTCGGTCTCCCAGGGGATCATCGGGCGCGGCCCCACGAGTGACATATCGCCAGCCAGGACGTTGATGAGCTGGGGCAGCTCGTCGATGCTCGTGCGGCGCAACCATCGACCGACCCGCGTGACCCGGCGGTCCTCGGTGAGCTTGTAGACGCCCGGCCGGCCTCCCTCTCGAGGGTGCTCATCACGCAGGAGGTGGGTCACGTACTGCCGGTGCACGTGATCGTCGGCGTGATGGTGCATCGTGCGGAACTTCAGGCAGGTGAACGTACGGCCTCCGCGACCGACTCGTTCCTGCCGGAACAGCACCGGACCTCTGCTGGTGGCCTTCACCAGCACGGCGACGAAGGCGAAGAGGGGGGCGCTGGCCACCAGGGCGAGCGTGGACCCGACGAGATCGATGATGCGCTTGAGGATCTCGTAGCTCACTGGTGCGGGGTCAGGGGTGGCGAGGAGCGGCGCCGCGTGTGGGGCGGTCGGCGCTCGGTCGGCGCTGCGGGCGATCGTCATGGTCCTTCTCTCTCACTCCCCGCTTGATGGGCGGACCCGTCTGCGGATGGGTGTGGTGGGAGTGCTCACCGCTCACGGGCGTCTCGGTGACACGACGTTGGTCCCCGCACGGGTCTTGACCACGTGGCCCGCCGGCACCGATCGCACGAGGACCGCGCCGGAGGCGACGATCACGTCGTCGGCGATCTCGACCTTGGGCTCGACGAAGATGCCCGTTCCGAGTCGGACGCGGTCTCCCACGGTGACCAGTCCCGAGGTCATGCATCCTGGCCCGGTCGAGATGTCCGAGCCCAGGGTCGAGTGATGATCGAACGAGTTGTAGGCGGAGAGGAAGTTGTTGTCACCGACGATCGTGCCCACTCCGAAATGGCAGAAGGCGCAGATCACGTTGCCCTGACCCAGGTGCACACCACTCGCCAGGCGAGCAGTGGGGTCGATGGCGTTGGTCAACGGGACGTCGTACTTGTGGCACAGCTCGCGCAGGCGGGTACGAGCAGGGATGGAGGTGCTGATGGCCACGATGGCTGCGTCGACGAGCCCGTCCGCATGCAGCCTCTCCAGGCGTTCCGTGCCCCCGACGATCGGGACGCCATCCAGGTGCTTGCCCCACCGTTCACGGTCATCGTCGAGGACCGCCACCGGTTCCTGCTCCCCGTCGTGGGACAGGATGTCGATGACCTGCGTGGCGCCGAGTCCCCCACCAAGAAGTACGACCCTGCGTTGACCGGCGGTCACTTCGAGTGGTGCAGGTAGGGACGAGGGATCGATGTCCCTCGTTGCAGCGATCATGGCCTCGACGTCGGCGCTGGTGATGAGGCCCGTCTTGCCGACCGTGCTCAGATCGATGCCGTGCTCGGTGGCCAGGGACTCAGCGGACCGCGTGGCCCGATAGGCGCGCCCGG
>NZ_DAIUCK010000174.1:0-2777 GCF_036846205.1 Rhabdothermincola sp.
ATCCTGCACCTGGCGAACTTCCCCCTGCCCCCGGTGCGCGGCGACTACGGCGGAGGGGCGGTTGAGCTGATGGGTCGGGGCGGGATCTTCATCTCGTTGCTCGAGCACGATCCCGCCGAAGCGTCGAGCGCGCTGTTCCGGCACTCGGGCATCCCCTGGCCGCTGCGGGAGTCCGACTTCGACCCCCGTCAGATGCAGCGCACCATCAGCGGGCAGGCGGGCTGCCAGCGGTTCTTCACCCACGCCGGGCGGGCGTTCTGCCTGTACGTGGCGATCGGCAGCTACGCGCTGCGATCGGTGCTCGTGCCGGAGGTCAACGCCGCGCTGGCCACCGTCGAGCTGGGCTGAGCCGGCCGGGCACCGTCGGACCGCGGGGCTCAGCCCGCGTGGCGCACCACGGCCGAGACGGGTGAGGGCGAGCCGTCCGCCAACTGCCAGCGGAAGTAGACGAAGCCGGTGAGGTGGCCGGCGGTGTCGACCCAGTTCGGCTCGCCGGGATCGTCGGGCCCGATGAGGATCCGCCACGACCCGTCGGGCTCGAGGGTGATCTGGCGGGCGTTGAGCGAGACCCGGTGGTAGCGGGCGTCGTAGGACTGCATGTACGGGTTCCACACCTGCACCCCCCACCACACCGACTCCGGCGACCGGCCCCGCAGCTCGAGGACCTGTCCCGGCTCCAGCCGGTAGAAGCCGTAGGCGTGGAGGTTGTCCGGCGTGGACCACGGCCCCGCGGCCTGGTGCGGCTCGCAGATCGTGTTGAAGGCGTCCGGTGAGTCGGGGGCGGGGAGGGGTGCCAGCCCGGTCCAGCCCCGGACGTGGTTGGTCACCGCCCGTAGTCGGTCAGCAACGGCGGCGAACGACAGCGGTGGCGGGGGAGCCACCGGTGCCGGTGCACCACGGTCGTCGATGGCCTCGATGGTGAACGACGCCGGTCGCTCGGTGGCGGGGTCGAAGAAGTACTGGCGGGCGATGACCGAGATCGTGTCGGGAGCGAGCTCGATCGCCGGCTCCAGCTCGGGGCGGGCGCTCAGGATCAGCTCGAAGCGGTCGTCGGGCCCGGGGGCGAAGGCGGTGTGGTTGAGGTTCCCGACCACCCGCTCGGCCGGGCTGCCGTCGGCTCGGCCGCCGTAGACGCAGAACCCGAGGTAGCACTCGTCGCCTCGCCGGCCGGTGATGCGGTAGCTGCGGGCCGGGTCCAGCAGCGCCAGGTGGTAGAGCGAGTCGGTGTTGTCGCCACCGAACTTGCGGGTGGGGGTGATCATGCGGATGAACGCCGGCCGGTCGGCGTCGCCGTGGAGGAAGAACTCGAGTCCGGTGGCCAGCAGGTCGAGCACATGGACGTAGCCCTCGGCGCGGGTGATCTCGTCGTCCCATCCCCGACCCGGGCGATCGAAGCTGGCCTCGAGGCCGGCCAACAGCCCGAGCAGCTCGCGGTAGGCGGCCGATGCGTCGTCGGGTGGTGTGGGTGGCGGTTGGCCGGTGCCCTCGCTCATCGGCCGACGACGCTACCCGCCGGTGCCCCCTCGGGGCGCCGATCAGGGCTCGGGGCCGACCTTGACCACCACCTTGCCGATGTTCTCGCCCGTGAACAGCATGTTGAGAGCGTTCGGTGCCTCCTCCAGACCGTCCACGATGTGCTCCCGCCAGCGCAGCAGGCCGGCCTCGGCCCATGCCCGCAGCTGGTTGAAACACTCGGGGAACCGGTCCCAGTGGTCGAGGGTGATGAACCCTTCCATCCGCCCTCGGCGCGAGATCAGGTTCAGGTAGTTCGACGGCCCGGGCGGCTTGCCCTGCTCGTTGTAGACCGCGATCGCCCCGCACAGCACCACCCGGCCGTGCATGTTGAGCGCGCCGAGCACCGCGTCGAGAACCGCCCCGCCGACGTTGTCGAAGTACACGTCGACCCGATCGGGGCAGGTCTCGCGCAGCCGGGCGGGCACGTCCTGCGTGCGGTGGTTGATGCACGCGTCGAAGCCCAGTTCATCGACCACCCAGGCGCACTTGTCGTCTGATCCTGCGATGCCCACGACCCGGCAGCCTTTGATCTTGGCGATCTGGCCCGCGAGCGACCCGGTGGCCCCGGCGGCGGCCGATACCACCACGGTCTCGCCCTCCTTGGGCTGCCCGATGTCGAGCAGCCCGAAGTACGCCGCCGCCCCGGTGGCCCCGAAGACGCTCATCATGGGCAGCAGCGGTGTGCCTGGCTCGAGGCGAGTGGTGAACACGTCGTCGCGGCAGATGCCGTACTCCTGCCAGCCCGGCATCGAGTACACGATGTCGCCCACCTCGAAGGCATCGCAGCGGGACTCGACGATCTGCCCGATCCCGCTGCAGCGCACCACCTCCCCGAGCTCCACCGGGGGGAGGTAGCCCTCGGCCCGGCTCATCCAGGTCCGCACTGTGGCGTCCATCGACAGGTACACCGTGCGCATCAGGGCTTCGCCGTCGTCGAGCGCCGGTGGCGGAGCCTCGACCAGCTCCACGTCATCCTCGGAGACGAGGCCCTCAGGCCGGCGTCGCAGGACCAGCTGGCGGTTGGTCTCGGGTCGTGCCATACCTACTGGATAGCTCACCGCGTACCCTGGCGCGCTCATGTGGCGTTCCCGGCGGCAGACGGCCATCGCAGCAGCCGACCTCGTGGCCATCGCCTCGGCGCTGGCGCTGGTGCTCGGGGCCTGCTCGGCCCGCGACCGGGACGAGGCTGTCCGGTCCGGCTCCGATCAGGCTGAGACGTCGCTGCCCGTCGAGACGACCACCACCGCACCCCCGACCACGAC
>NZ_DAIUCK010000175.1:0-2680 GCF_036846205.1 Rhabdothermincola sp.
GTGGAGGGGGTGATCGCACCGAGCCCCCGAGGGGACGCCGGTTTCGGCTACGACCCGGTCTTCGTGCCCGCCGAAGGAGACGGTCGGACCTTCGCGGAGATGAGCGGGCCGGAGAAGCACGCCATCAGCCATCGAGGACGGGCGTTCCGGGCGCTCGCGGCCCGCTTGGCGGAGGGGAGGTGATCCGACGCCGCCCCGGCTGGTGCCGATGTGTACCCCTTGGGGTATAGGATGACGACCATGGAACTGCCCGAAGACGTGGTCGACGACGTGCGCAAGCGCCTGCGGCGGGTGGCCGGCCAGGTGCAGGGCATCGAGCGGATGCTCGAGGAGGGGCGTGAGTGCCGGGACATCGTGACCCAGCTCTCCGCTGCCACCCGGGCACTCGAGCAGGCGGGCTTCAAGCTGGTGGCTGCGGGGCTCGTCTACTGCCTCGACAACCCCGATCAGGCGGAGTCCGAAGGTTACGGCCTCCCCGAGGTCGAACGGCTGTTCATGCGCTTGGCCTGAGCGCGCCGGGTCACCAGCCGCGCAGGTCGATCGGCCACTCGTCGACCACCTCGCCGCCACGCACGACGAAGAAGCGCTCGTGGTAGGCGACCGTCGGATCCACGTGAGCCGGCAGCACCCGGACCCGGTCGCCGACCCGGGGCAGCGCCACACCCTCGCGAGGGGCGAAGGTCACGTGCTCATCCGAGCAGAACCAGACCCGGTATCCCTCGATCCGGGGGTTGCCATGATCCATGCCGAGGGCCTTCAGGCCGACATCCGCGACCGCGTAGCCCTGCGCCCGGTTGACCGAGATCACGGTGCCGAGCACCGACAGCGCCATCCGGAACGGCAACCCCAGCGCGGCATAGGCGGTGTCCATCAGGAGGAACGAGCCGGCCTGCAGCTCGGTGACCCACCGGTTGAGGTCCCAGGTGCCGGTGCCGCCGCCCGAGACCACCTCACCTCCCACCGCCCGATGGGCCTCGGCGAGCAACGCCATGCTCTCGGCCACCCCGGCCTCTCGAGCAGCGCGATCCGCCACCCCGACGACGTGTCCCTCGTATCCCATGACCCCTCGCACCACGAGGCCCGCGGCGCGGGCCCGTTCCGCCAGGAGCCCGGCGCTCTCCGGCGGGCAGCCGCACCGGGGCAGGCCCACGTTGACGTCGATCAGCACCTCCGGCACACCCCCCGCCACCGCGGCGCCGATGGTCTCCGCGGAGTCCACGGCCACCGTGACCCGGGCGGATCCGGACGCCACCAGCGCGCCGAGCCGCGTGGCATCGAGGACCTCGTTGGCCAGCAGCAGGTCCTGACCCAGGCCCGCCGCGGCCAGCCCCTCCATTTCCCGGATGGTGGCGCAGCAGAACCCGGGGTGGCCCCGGTCGGCGAGCAGCCGCGCCAGCGCGGTGGACTTGAACGCCTTCACGTGTGGTCGTAGCCCGTTCCCGGGCCACGCCGAGGCCATCGTGGCCAGGTTGTGCTCGATCGCCTCGAGCCGCACGAGCAGGGCAGGGGTGGGGACCGGCGGGAGCGCCGCCAGCTCCGCGGTCTCGGCATCCATCGGGTCGTCGGTCGCCATCGCGGCACCCTACGACGGAAGCGGCGGCGACCCGGTGCGGTACCGTCCCCGGCGTGAGCCCACCCCAGCGGTTCCCCATCGCGGTCACCCCCACGCCGCTGCAGCCGATGGACCGGTTGGGGCGTTCGCTGGGCTTCGAGGAGGGCGCGCTGTGGGTCAAGCGAGACGACCTGACCGGCCTCGCCGGCGGTGGCAACAAGGCCCGCAAGCTCGACTACCTGATCGGCGACGCCCTGGCCCGGGGCTGCGACACGCTGCTCACGGGGGGTGCCGCCCAGAGCAACCACGTCCGGATGACCGGGGCCGCGGCCAGGCGAGCGGGGCTCTCGTGCGTCGCGGTGCTCGGAGGGAGGCGACCCGCGGTGCCGGAGGGCAACCTGCTGCTCGACGAGCTGTTCGGGGTGCAGCTCGAATGGATCGGCACCTACGACGCCGAGCGGCTGGAGACGACCATGGCCGAGGTGTGTGTGCGCCTCGCGGGAGAGGGGCGGCGGCCCTACGAGGTGCCCCTCGGTGGCGCATCGGACGTGGGCACGCTCGGCTACGTGGCGGCGGCCGCGGAGCTGGTGACCCAGGTGCCGATGGGGGCCATCGTCTACACGGCCACCGGTAGCGGCGGGACGCAGGCCGGCCTGGCGGTCGGGCTCGGTCACCACGATCGGGTCCGCGGAGTCGACGTCGGCGCCATCCCTGACGTCGATGAACGCATCGAGGCGCTGGTCACCGCCACCGCGTCACTGGCCGGGCGCCCCTTCCCCGGCGGTCGGGCCCAGCTCGACCGCACCCAGGTCGGAGCTGGCTACGGGGCACCCACCCCGGCGGCGGACGAAGCCATCCGGCTGGCGGCGCAGCTGGAGGGGCTGGTGCTCGACCCGGTGTACACCGGCAAGGCGTTGGCGGCGTTGATCGCCGATCGCCGGGCCGGGCGGCTGGCCCCGAACCAGCCGACCGTGTTCCTGCATACCGGGGGGCTGCCGAGCGTGTTCACGAGCCGGGTGGCCCAGCGGCTCACGAGCCTGGCCCCGGGCTGAGCCTGCACCGGGCGCCCGGGCGGGCAGACTGGCACCGTGAGCTCGCCCCTCCCGCCGCCCATCACCCCCCCTGGCC
>NZ_DAIUCK010000176.1:0-2556 GCF_036846205.1 Rhabdothermincola sp.
CCCCACCTTCACCCCCGCCTTGAAGGTGCCGCCGAGCAGGACGAGGGCCAGTTTGAACGGTAGGACGGCCAGCCGGATCAGCAGATGCACCAGGCCTTTGATCAACCGCATGGTCTCCCCCTACGAGAACAGCGCTTCGACGAACTCGTCGGCGTCGAACGGTACGAGATCGTCCGCGCCCTCTCCCAACCCGACCAGCTTGACGGGGATACCCAGCTGAGCCTGGATGGCGACCACGATGCCACCCTTGGCAGAGCCGTCGAGCTTGGTGAGTACGACACCGGTCAGCTCGACCGCGTCGGTGAACTCCCGGGCCTGCACCAGACCGTTCTGACCGGTGGTGGCATCGAGGACCAGCAGCACCTCGGTGACGGTGCCCGCGCCCTTTTCGGCCACCCGGCGCACCTTGCGCAGCTCCTCCATGAGGTTGACCTTGGTGTGCAGCCGCCCGGCCGTGTCTGCGAGCACCAGGTCGGCACCCTTGGCGGCGGCGCTCTCGATCGCGTCGTAGATGACCGCGCTGGGATCTCCCCCCTCGGCGCCGCGGACGATGTCCGCCCCGGCCCGCTCGGCCCACATGCCGAGCTGCTCGGCGGCCGCCGCCCGGAAGGTGTCGCCGGCGGCCATCACCACCCGGTGACCGTCCGCGGTCTGCTGCTTGCCCACCTTGCCGATGGTGGTGGTCTTGCCCACGCCGTTCACCCCCACGAACAACCACACCGTCGGTGGGGACTCGGCGAACCGCAGGGAACGGTCAAAGCCCGACAGACGGGCCTTCAGCTCGTCTTTCAAGGCCTCGAGCAGCTGCTCGCCGCCGGTGAGGCCCTCGTCCTTCACCCGGGCTCGCAGGTGGTCGAGCAGCTCGGTGGTGGGCTCCACCCCGACGTCGGCCCGGATGAGCGCTTCCTCCAGCTCCTCCCAGGTCTCGGCGTCGATGGTGCTGCGGCCGACGAGCGAGCCGACGTAGCCGGCCAGCAGGCCCCGAGCCTTCGCCAGCCGGTCACGGAAGCGGGGCTTGACCGGGACCTCGACCGGCGCGGCCTCGACGGTGATCGCCTCGGCCTCGGCGATGACTGCTTCGGCCTCCGCCGGGGCGACGGCCTCCTCGACCGCCTCCCGCAGCGCTTCCTCGATCTCGACTGGCTCGATCTCGGCGGGCTCGGCTTCGGCGAGCTCGGTGGTCGCGGCCTTGCGTTCCGCCAGCTCGTCGAGCACGTGCTGGGGGACCCGGGGGGCATCCGGTGGTGGCTCCAGCCCGCGCAACCGGCGGCGGCGGCCGCTCACCAGGGCCAGGCTGACCCCGACGAGCACCGCCAGGACGACGAAGAGGAGGAGGATCTCCATGGCGGGCCGAGCCTAGCGGTGCGCGTGGCGGGGCAGCGTGCCGAACGACCGGGAGGCGAGCGGGCGCCGCGGTCCCCGGGGCCGAAAACCGACTCGGGCGCACCCCGGAGGGTGCGCCCGAGCGGGCTGGGAGCTCTGTGGGGCCGTCAGCGACCGCTGCCGAGTGTGACCTCGACGCTGTGCGTCTCGCGGTCACGCACGAAGGTCACCTGCACCCGGTCCCCGGGGGAATAGGTCCCGATGCGGCCCTGCAGCTCCTCGAAGGTGCGCACGGGCTTGCCGTCGACGGCCACGATGCGGTCACCGACCTGGATTCCCGCGGCCGCTGCAGGCCCGCCGGGCACCACGCTCTGCACCACGGCGCCCGGATCGCTGCTGGTGGTCCTGGACGATCCCTGGATGCCGAGGACGGCCTTGTCGAGCGACTGGCCGTTCACGATCCGGTCGGCGACCCGCTTGGCGGTGTCGATCGGCACCGCGAAGCCGATGCCGTTGTTCTCGCCGTTCTGGCTGAAGATCGAGGTGGGCACCCCGATGATCTCGCCGTTGCGGTTGGCGAGCGCTCCACCGGAGTTGCCGGGGTTGATCGGCGCGTCGGTCTGCAACATGTTGACCGCCACCCCCACCTGATTGGGCACCGGGCGGTCCACGGCGCTGATGATCCCCGCGGTGACGGTCTGCGAGAGCCCGAAGGGGCTGCCCAGCGCGATGGCCATCTGGCCCACCTGGACCTGACCGTCGCCGAGACGGGCCACCGGCAGGTCGTTGGCGTCGATCTTGACC
Source organism: Rhabdothermincola sp. (assembly GCF_036846205.1). Lineage (NCBI taxonomy): Bacteria > Bacillati > Actinomycetota > Acidimicrobiia > Acidimicrobiales > Iamiaceae > Rhabdothermincola > Rhabdothermincola sp. The sequence continues at coordinate 2,128 of NZ_DAIUCK010000176.1, forward strand.
ACCGCGATGTCACTGGACGGATCCGCGCCGAGCACCCGCCCCTGGTGGCTGGATCCGTCGGCGAGGCGGACGTTCACCGACCGGGCGTTGCCCACCACGTGGGCGTTGGTCATGATCAGCCCGGAGGGGTCGTAGATGGTGCCTGATCCGAGCCCACTGCCGGTCTCGATCTGCACCACCGCGGGGCTCACCGCGGCCGCCACCGCCGCGACCGGCTCGTCACCACCGCCGTTGACCACCGGGGTGGTGCCGGCCGGCAGCGAGCTCGGGGTGATGGTGGTCACCGCAGTGGGGCTGCCGGGATCCTCGATCAGGCCGCGGGCCACGAAGCCGGCGGCGATGAGCACCGCCATGGCAAGGGCGGTGAAGACCAGCCGCCACCCACCCCCTCGCGACGAGGGGGGACGGGAGGAGGGTTCGCTCGGGGGC
>NZ_DAIUCK010000177.1:0-2545 GCF_036846205.1 Rhabdothermincola sp.
CCTGAGAACCCGCTGCCCCCGCTCGAGGGCGGCGGTGTCGATGCCAGCGTCCGGCTCGCCGCCGTGGTGAACGAGGTGGTGACGACGTTGAGGTCCTCGACGGTGAAGGACTGGGTGCCGACGTACCAGGCGCTCGTCGCAGCTGTCGCCTCCACACCGAGGGGGGCGAAGGTGCGAGCCCACCGATCAGTGATGCCCAGCACGACCGCGTAGCCCAGGTAGTCGCTGAAGATGCTGCGTTGCTCGGCCCACTTCGCTCGTGGGGCCTCGGAGTCGACCATGAACTGCTCGAAGCCGCCGATGCGGCGGCGTAGGCCCGTGCCGGCCGGGGTACGTCTGGGGAACCGGCCGGCGAAGAGCACGATCGCCACCGACGCGACGACCAGTGGCACCGTGAGCAGGGCCAGGGTGGTGTAGGCCGCGGCCGCGACCAGCACCGCCGCGGAGACCACGGTGAGTAGGATCCCGAGCGCTCGCCACCGGACCCGCACCCGGTCGGGACGAGCCGCGAACCAGCCTCGGGAGATCCCGTTGTCGTAGACCTGATCGATGACGTTCCCGAGGGACATCGCGAACCGGTCACGAAGCTCACTCAACAGGACGGTGTTCCGACCGGTGAACAGCGCGTTCATCAGGGTGCGCTCGTAGTCGACCCAGTCGGGATCGTCGACGCGCAGGCGAACCAACCGGTAGTCGCTCCTGCGTCCCTCGCCGACCTGCTCGATGCGCAGCTCACCACGCACCGCCAGGTCGACGATCGTCGCCGAGATGTCGAGCGGCCGGACGCTCTCGTTGCGGACGAGCGCGAGCTGCGCGGGGCGCACCCCGTCGGGAGGAACGAACTCGACCGGGGAGTCACCGCGCTCGAAGGGTGGGACGGGCACACCGTCCACCCCCGCGGGGGCGAAGGCGATGTCGGTGGGCGAGCCGGCGAGGCGTCGGTCCCGTCCGACGGCGAAGGCGAGCGCCCCGACCCCTGCCAGCAGCGCGGTGAACAGCACCACCGAGCCACCGACGGTCAGGGGGGTCAGGGAGAACGCGCGGGCGAGCGACCAGCGCCGCTCCAGGAGCAGGGGGGTGTCGGCCACAGACCCGGCCGGCAGCGCCACGGCTACGGTCAGACCCTCGCCTGGCAGGAGCTGCTGCTGCTGGAAGCCGGCTCGATCCCCGGCGAGTTCGGCCGCGTCGCAGGTGGACGTCGACCAGCGCCGGCCCGCGAAGCACGCCAGGCGGAACGCCGGCGCGGGAGCCCGGATGGCGACCGCCACGTCGTAGAGCGGGACGTCCCAGCCGTCGCCGGTGACGTTCCAGTAGAGCTCCTGGTGGCCGGGGAAGGCGTTGACGACCCCCTGGAGGCGGTATCGCAACCGGTAGGTGTGGCGGCCGGTCACGGTGCGATCGGCGTCGCCGATGCGGATCTGGGTCGTGCCTCCTGGCCCATCTTCGACCACCCAGTCGGCGGGAGCACCGGTGGGGCTGGTCACGTCGACGACGGACAAGGGGTACACGCGGTCCCACTCGTCGTTGCATCGCTGGGTCAGGTAGAGCCGCCGAAGGATGCCATGGCGGTCGCTCTTCCCGTCGAAGTCGTAGTCGATGGTTTCGGTGAACACCGCGCTGCCGTCGTCGCGCACCTCCACGTCAATGGCGAAGGCGCGAACCGCCTCACCGCGGGTCTGGACGAACGTGGGGAGCGGCGGAACGGAGGGCGGAACGTCCTGCAGGCCACCCCCAGGGGACGGCTCGGGGGTCGTGACCGCGCCGGACGCGTCCTCGCACACGACGTCGTCACGGCGCTCGGCGGCTCTGGCAGCAGCAGGCCAGCCCGAGCTCACGACCATGAGCAGCCAGAAGAGGGACACGGTGACCGCGACTTTCGTGCGCACCGTGCACCACCTTCGCGCGGCCGGCAGGGACGGGTGGGTCCTTCGTCCAACTCAGGGTCTGGCGATCCAGGTGAGCTACGTTGTGGATATCCGGCGGAAGGGGGAAGCCGATGGGCAGCAGGGAGAATCCGGTCCATCCACCCGACGTGACGGGTGGATCACCCGTACGACGGTGGTACCAGCGGAGCTCGCTGGTCGTGCTGGGGTTCGCGGCCCTCTCGGTCGGTGTGCTGGGCGCGGGAGCCTCGACGGGCGGTGGCCCCGGGGTGGACTCGCCTTCCGGTGGGCTCGCGCTGGCGGCCGAGACCTCCTCCGACGGCCACGACCATCCGCATGACGGCGACCCCCATACGCACGACGACACCGCCGGCGGTGAGCACGGCCACGGGGACGACGCGAGCCACGGTGCGAGCACGTCCCACGGGCACGGATCGGATGTCGGATCGGAATCGCACGACCACGACGACCACCCCGACCGCTCGGGCGGTCATGATCATGGGGCGGGCGGCGCAACGGACGATCTCGGCGATCATGACCATCCCGGCGGCACCACGCCAGGCACCGATGGTCACGACCATCCCGGCGGCACCACGCCGGGCGCCGACGGTCACGACCACGCCGGCGGAGGCAGCTCCGGCTCCGGTGGAGGGGACCACGAT
>NZ_DAIUCK010000178.1:0-2506 GCF_036846205.1 Rhabdothermincola sp.
CAGTACACCCAGCTCACCGGGAGGGCGGGGCGGCGGGGCATCGACGATCACGGCACGGCCATCGCGCTGTGGTCGCCGTTCGTCCGGTTCGCCGATGTCGCGGCGCTGGCCGCGAGCCGCAGCTTCCGGCTGAGCTCGGCGTTCCGCCCCACCTACAACATGGCGGCCAACCTCGTGCGCCGCTACCCAGCCGATCGGGCCCACCAGTTGCTGAACCTGTCCTTCGCCCAGTTCCAAGCGGACCGGGCCGTGGTCCGGCTGGAGACCAGGTTGGCGGCGCGCAAGGCCCACCTCGACGAGCTGCGCGCCGCAGCCACCTGCGAGCTGGGCGACGTGGCCGAGTACCGTGCCCTGGTTGATGCCGAGCGCTCGGCAGGCCGGGCCCGGGCCGCGGGCGGCGAGGCCGAGGTCCGGGATGCCCTCGGCCGCCTCAAGCCAGGTGACGTGATCTGGCTGCACGGTGGCAAGTCCGCTGGGAAGGCCGCGGTGCTGTCCGTCTCCCACCGCAAGGCCGGCACCGTGCGGCTCCGGGTCATCACCGCGCAGCGCCGGGTGCTCAACCTCGGCGCAGCCGACTTTCGGCATCCTCCGGCCCGGATCGGCGAAGTCCCGCTGCCGCAGCCCTTCGCCCCTCAGAGCGCCAGCTTCCAGCGCGCGGTGATCCAGGCCCTCCAACGGGTCGCGGTCAACGGGCCACCGGCCCCGGCCGGAACCCGTGCCGCAGCCGATGCGGTCACCCCGATCACCACCAGCGCGGAGCATCCGGTCGGTCACTGCCCGGACCGCGATCGCCACCTGCGGGCCGCCCGCCAGCTGGCTCGAGCCGAGCGGGTAGTCGCTGACCTCGAACGCCAGATCCGGAGCCACACCGAGTCCCTCGCCCGGCAGTTCGATCGGGTCCGCCTGCTCCTCGAGGCCTGGGGGTACCTCGAGGGCTGGGCCCTCACCCGGCGGGGTGAGCGCCTGGTGCGCATCTTCCACGAGTCGGACCTGCTGGTGGCCGAGAGCCTGGAAGCCGGCCTGCTCGACGGGCTCGATCCCGCGTCCCTGGCGGGGGTGGTCTCCTGCTTCACCTACGAGCACCGTGCCGGCGGGCCGCCGCTCGAGCCGTGGTTCCCCAGCGCCACGGTGCGGCACCGGGTCGAGCAGATCGGCCAGATCGCCGCCGAGCTCAACGCGGAGGAGCGGCGGCTCGGGCTGAGCGAGACCCGTGGTCCTGACCCGGGCTTCCTGGCGCTCGCCCACGCGTGGGCCGCAGGCGAGGGGCTCGACGATGTGCTGGCCGAGGAGGAGATCGCCGCCGGCGACTTCGTGCGCAACGTGAAGCAGCTCCTCGACCTGCTGCGACAGATCGGGGAGGCCGCGTCCGAACCGCAGACCGCGGCCGCGGCGCGACTGGCCTCGGAGGCGCTGTTCCGGGGGGTGGTCGCCGCCTCCTCCGCCATCGAGTCCCCTGAGACCGCCGATCAGGTGCCGACGGAGCCGGTGGGGTGACGGTCGAGCGGGGCGTCAGCTGGGGGAGGCCCGAGCCGCTGCCTCCACACGGGGTGGTCGTCCACTCCGACGCCGAAGCCCGAGCGGTGGTGGAGGCTCATCGCCGCCGCGATGAACCGGTGCCGCCGCTCGGCCTGCTCGGTGGTGACCTGTGCCGGACGCTCGGCGGCAGCGGTGATGCCGCCCGGCTGCGATCCAGCGAGGCCATGTCGTTCCCGGTTGATCTCGGCGCCGCGCTGGTGGACGGGAGGCTGCACTGGTTCGTCGCCCATCTGCTCGCACGCAGGTCGTGGTGGCACGGCCGGATCGTGGCCGCCATGAACGCCGAATGGCTCGGCGACTGGGATCTCGGGCCCCGCGCCCACCCCAACGACGGGCTGCTCGACATCTCCGATGCCGACCTCTCGCTCGGTGACCGCCTGAAAGCCCGCCGCCGCGTGCACACCGGCGCCCACCTCCCACATCCGGGCATCCGGACCCAGCGGGCACCGGCATGGAGCGATGAGCTCTCACCACCACTCGACGTGTGGCTGGACGGGCAGAAGGTGGGGCGGGCCTCGCGGGTCGCGGTCCGGGTCGAGCCCGACGCGTTGACCGTCGTCGTGTGACCGGGCGCCCGGCGGGCGAGCGGTAGCCTTCGGTTCCATGCCCCCGACCGACCTCGACGCGGTCAAGGATCGCCTCTGCCGGGAGGTCGACGAGCGGGCCGACCTCCTCGTCGACGTCGCCCGGCAGATCCACGCGAACCCTGAGCTCGCCTTCCGTGAGCGCTTCGCCCATGACCTGCTCACCGGCATCCTGGCCGCCGAGGGTCTCGACACCGAGGGCCACGCCTACGGTCTGGACACGGCGTTCGCGGCCCGAGCCGGCTCGGCTGGCACCACGGTCGCGGTGTTGTGCGAGTACGACGCGTTGCCCGGCATCGGCCACGCCTGCGGGCACAACGTCATCGCCGCGGCCGGCCTCGGCGCCGGTCTGGCCGTCGCAGCGCTGGCGGGGGAGCTGGGTGGGC
>NZ_DAIUCK010000179.1:0-2365 GCF_036846205.1 Rhabdothermincola sp.
CCACCACCTCCCGACCCTGACCCGCACCCCACGGAGTCGAGAACCCGCCCGTGCCGTCCCGGGAGTCCAGCACCCGGGTCGGGGTGGTCCCGAAGAAGGTCCCGGGAGGTGCGGCGAGAGAAGCGAGTGGGGCGCGCCCGCCGACGTCACCGGCGGCGCCGGGGGCGGTCTGCGCGCTCGCCGACTTCATCGCCGGCGGGCACCACAGCGCGCTCAGGCACGCCAGGGCCGCGCACGCGACCACCGCCACGCGGGCGCGCCGGTCGCGCTGCGCCCGTGTCACGTCGAGGCGAGCAGGTCCGCCATGGTGTCGGCACAGGCCTCGATACCGCCGAACGCGGGCTCCAGCGCGTAGGCCCGTTTGAAGTAGAGGTGCGCGTCGACCTCCCAGGTGTACCCCATCCCGCCGTGCACCTGGATACAGCTCTTGCCGTTCCCGATCGCCGCCTCCGCGGCGGTCAGCTTGGCGGCGGCTACCGCGCGCTCGACGGAGCCGACCGCGGGGTCGTCGAGGGTCACCCCGGCGGCGTAGACCGCCCCGCGGGCCACCTCGACCCGGGTGAACATGTCGGCGAGGAGGTGCTTGACCGCCTGGAACGCACCGATCGGCTTGTCGAACTGGACCCGCTCGCGCGCGTAGGTCACCGCCAGGTCGGTCGCTGCTTCGGCGACGCCCAGGAGGAGACCAGCGACCAGTGCCGCACCCTGCTCACGTAGCTGCGCAGCGGTGTCCGGACCTGCCAGCCGCTCGCCCTGGGGCAAGGGCTCGGTGAGCTCCCGTACGGGGGTGAGCGGATCGAGCGGGTGTGCGATCTCCCGGCTGGCGAGCGCGCCGGCGTCGACCTGCCAGACCCCCTCCGCGTCGACGATCAGCACGACATCGAGCGATCCGAGGTGCTCGACCAGACGGGAGGGATCGTCGCGCTCGACGCCCCCCACCACGGTCTCGCCCGACGCCGCCCCCGGCACCAGACCGGCGGCGAGATGGGTCCACACCAGCGGTCCGGGCACCAGCGCCCGGCCCAGCTCCTCGAACACCAGGACCGCATCGGCCCAACCCAGCCCCACCCCGCCGTCGGCTTCGGCGAGGCGCAGGGAGAACACCCCCATGTCCGCCAGCTCACGCCACAGGGCCCGGTCGAGCGCGCCGCCATCGGCGAGGGCACGGATCACCGGCATCGGCACCCGGCCCTCGCAGAAGTTGCGCACCCCTTCCTGGAGGGCCATCTGGTCGTCGGAAAGCTCGAAGTCCATCGGCGATCACCCCTTGGGGAGGCCGAGGATGCGCTCGGCGATGATGTTGCGCTGGATCTGGCTGGTGCCCGCGGCGATGGTGAACGACGTGGAGCGAAGACGCTCCTCCACGAACACCCCACTGGGTAGACCGCCCAGGTCGTCACGGCTCAGCGAGGCCCGGTCGAGCACCCGCATGGCCAGATCGGTCAGGCGCTGGAACAGCTCCGAGTAGTACACCTTGACCACCGAGCTGGCCGGCCCGGGAATGCCGTGGCGCTCCGCCTGGGCCAGGTTGCGCTTGGTCATGGCCCACAGGGCGTCCATCTCGGCTTGCAGGTGGCCGATCTCGCGGCGGATGGCCACGTCGTCCCACGCCGTGGCCGAGCGGCGGGTGACCTTGCGGGCCAGCGCGGCCAGCTCGGAGATCATGCGGTTGGTCTCCACCAGGTCCGAGATGAACCCGGTGCCCCGCTCGAAGCTGAACGTCACCATGGCCACCCGCCAGCCGTCGTTCTCCTCCCCCACCCGGTTGGCGACCGGCACCCGGGCGCCGTCGAAGAACACCTCACTGAACTCGCTGGAGCCGACGATGGTGCGGATCTCGCGGATCTCGATACCGGGCGTGTCCATGGGGCAGATCAACCAGGTGATCCCCCGGTGCTTGGAGCCCGGGTCGGTGCGCACCAGCAGCTCGCAGTAGTCGGCCACCTGCGCGAACGAGGTCCAGATCTTCTGGCCGGTGATGACGTACTCGTCGCCGTCGCGCACCGCGCGGCACGACAGGGAGGCGAGATCCGACCCCGCGCCGGGCTCGGAGAAGCCCTGGCACCAGACCTCCTCGCCCCGCAGGATGCGCGGCAGGTGTTGGCGCTTCTGCTCGTCGGTGCCCTCCGCCATGATCGTCGGGCCGCAGTGCAGCAGGCCGACGAAGTTCACCCCGATGTAGGGCGCGCCGGCGAGGGTGGTCTCCTCGAGGTAGATGAACTGCTCGGTGAGCGTGGCCCCCCGCCCGCCGTACTCCTTGGGCCAGTTGATGCCGGCGTAGCCGGCATCGTGGAGCATCCGCTGCCAGCCCGTGTCGTAGGCCCGGCGAGCGGGCCAGTCGTCGGGAGCCGGCTTGGGTGGGAGG
>NZ_DAIUCK010000180.1:0-2260 GCF_036846205.1 Rhabdothermincola sp.
CGTCTCGAGCATGCCCCCCACGAAGGCGTCCACGCCCAGTCCGGCGGCCGCCTCGCACACCTCGCAGGCTGCTCCGATCCCGCCCAGTCGCGCCGGCTTCACGTTGAGCACCCGGGCCGCACCCGTCTGCACCGCTCGGCGGGCCGCCTCGACCGAGCCGATGCTCTCGTCGAGCGCGATCGGTGTGGCGGCGCGTGCCCCGAGCTCGGCCGCGAGGTCGAGGCGACCGGCGGCGAAGGGCTGTTCCAGGTACGCCAACCCGAGCGAGTCGATCGTCGCGGTCGGGAACGGCGTCCCGCCGTCGCCGTAGGACCCATTGGCATCCGCGGCGAGCGACACCTGCGGGAAGCGCTCACGCACCGCACGCAGCGGCTCGACGTCCCAGCCGGGCCGGATCTTGAGCTTCAGGTGTCGGTACCCCTCAGCCACCCGGGCCGACACGGCTGCCAGAAGCTCGTCGAGGTTGGGAACGAGACCGATCACGGCGCAGGTCTCGACCCACCAGCGGCTCCCCCCCAGGTGGGCCGCGAGGGACTCGTGCCGGGACCGGCAGTCGAGGTCGGCCAGCGCGGTGTCCACCGCCGCACTGGCCATCGGCCGTGTCCGGTCACGCCACGGTCCTCCGGCAAGCATCGCCGGGATGATCTCCCCGCGCAGCGCGTCCCAGGAGGCGGTGCCGGTCTCCGTGGCATAGCCGGGCGCGCCGAGCGATGAGCATTCCCCCCAGCCCGTGACCCCGTCATCGGCGACCAGCTTCACGATGGTGACTTCACGCACGGTCTCGGCGCCGTGCGCCGAGACGAACGGCGTGCGCAGCGGGAGGCGGACCAGCATGAGTTCCGCCCGGACAACTCGACGGTCCCCGGGTGCTGGTTCGCCCACGCGCTCAGGCGGGGATGGCCCCGGCGATACCGACGTAGCGGCTCCAGTCAGCCGGTATCCTCGGCACCGCGACGGCCACCCAGCTCATGTGCGACGGCACCTGGGGGCGACGCCGTAAGCGCATCGAGGTCTCCTCGAGGAGTCGATCGCGCTTCGCGCTGTTACAGCGACCGCACGCAGCCACGACGTTCTCCCAGACGTGGCTTCCGCCACGGCTGCGCGGCACGACGTGATCGATGCTGTCGGCCTTGCGGCCGCAGTACTGGCACACGCCGCCGTCGCGCAGGAAGACCCCGCGCCTGCTGAGGGCGGCGACCCTGCGGTACGGCACCCGGACGTAGCTGCGCAGCCGCACGACGCTCGGCACGCTGACAACCAGCCGCTCGGAGCGCATCACGTCGCCGGACTCGTGGACGACCTCCGCCTTCTCGCTCAACACCAGCACGACCGCGCGTCGCACCGGGACGACCGACAGCGGCTCGAAGGAAGCGTTGAGCACGAGCGCCCGGCTCATGCCGGGGCAGGGTACCCAATCAGCGGGCGGTGTGGCGGCCGCTACGGGTCGAGCCGGTGCCAGGACCGGCACCAGTGCAGGTAGGTGACCACGTCGCGTGGTTCGGGCTCCCGGTCGGGATCGCCGTACGCGGTCTGAAGCCGGAAGCGCAGGTACGACCGGTCCGGCAACGGCAGGTGCGGGCGGGCTGCCCACCAGCGGGGGCGGGCCAGCACGAACACCTGCCGGAGTGCCGTCGGCCACAGGGACGGGTGGCGGGCCACCGCCAGCGTGGCGCGCACGACCCATCGGGTGCTCGGACCATCGCCCACCTGGCGGACCCTACCGGGTGCTCACGCCAGGACGGGACAGCTCAGTGAACCACCACACCGATGTCGTGGCCGATGCCTGCCCATCCGACCGCCGCGGCGCCGACGAGCGGGCCGGCGTCCCCGAGGCCCGCGGGCACGATCCGAGCCCCGGCCGCGAAGGCGAGTCGCGCTCGCCGGTCGAGCTCCGCTTGCGCGGCGGCGAAGAACGGGACGCCGTAGCCCAGGGCCACCGAACCGGCGACCACCGCCAGCCGCAGATCCAGCAGATTCGCGACCGACGCGACGGCCCGACCCACGTGGGTGCCGGCGCGGGCGATCACCTCGGGGCTCGCCTCGGACGCAGGACGGCCGGTGATCCTGGCAATGGCGGTGCCCGACGCTTCGGCCTCGAGGCAACCGCGCGCCCCACACGGACAGGGGTGGCCGTCCGGTTCGACGTTCACGTGGCCGATGTGGCCCGCGTTCCCCTGCTCACCACCGAGGAGCCGCCCCTCGAGCACGATGCCACCACCGACCCCCGTGGACACCACCATGCCCACGAAGTTCCCGACCC
>NZ_DAIUCK010000181.1:0-2236 GCF_036846205.1 Rhabdothermincola sp.
CAGGGTCTCCGGCGGCGTGGGCGGCACGTCCATCATCTTGAAGTCGGGGTGGAACGCGCTGAAGTGCAACGGCACGTCGGGCCCCAGCCGCTCCGCGATCCAGCGGGTCATCCGATCGAGCTCCGCGTCGCTGTCGTTGTGGCCGGGGATGAGCAGGGTGGTGATCTCCAACCAGACGTCGGTCTCGTGGTGCAGGTACTCGAGCGTGTCGAGCACCGGCTGCAGATCACCCATCGCCACGTGCCGGTAGAACTCCTGGGTGAACGCCTTCAGGTCGATGTTGGCGGCATCCATGTGCCCGAAGAGCTCCCGCCGGGGACCGTCGCAGACGTAGCCCGCCGACACCGCCACCGCCTTGACGCCCACCTGGTGGCACGCCTCGGCCACGTCGACGGCGTACTCGAGGAAGATCACCGGGTCGTTGTAGGTGAACGCCACGCTGCGGGCACCCAGCTCGAGGGCCGCCTGCGCGATGGCCTCGGGATCGGCGCGGTCGGAGAGGCGAGCCACCTCCTTCGACTTCGAGATGTCCCAGTTCTGGCAGAACCGGCAGGCCAGGTTGCAGCCCGCGGTGCCGAACGAGAGCACGGAGGTGCCGGGCAGGAAGTGGTTGAGTGGCTTCTTCTCGATCGGGTCGAGGCAGTAGCCGCTGGAGCGGCCCCAGGTGGTGAGCACGACCTGGTCGGCGACCCGGCCGCGCACGAAGCACACGCCCCGCTGGCCCTCACGCAGCTTGCAGGCCCGGGGGCACACGTCGCACTGAATGCGACCGTCGTCGAGGCGGTGCCACCAGCGGGTGGGGATGGTGTACGGGTCGGTGAGCGAGATGTCGGCCGCCATCACGTTCAGGGTAGGGACTCGCCGGCCGGATACACCCGGATGCCCCCGGTTGCTGCCCACACCGCCTGGCGCATGCCCGACCCGTCTCCTGCCAGCGGAGCCGGGTGCCGCGCGAGACTGGCGAGCGGCCTCGACCGAAGGAGCCGATCGAAGGAGCGTGCGTGAAGGTTCTCGGTATCGACATCGGGGGAACCGGGATCAAAGGAGCGGTCGTCGACACGAAGCGAGGTGTGCTCAAGACAGATCGGCTTCGGCTGCTCACCCCCGAGCACCCGGACCCGGCGAAGGTCTCCGCTGTGCTGGCCACCATCGTGAGCCACTTCGACTGGGACGGGCCGATCGGATGCACCTTCCCCGGGGTCACGAAGGACGGCACGATCCACACCGCCGCCAACCTGGTGCCGGATTGGATCGGCCAGGATGCCGCCGCGACCTTCGGTCGGGCGACCGGTTGCCCGGTGACGGTGCTGAACGACGCCGACGCGGCGGGTCTGGCCGAGACCGCCTTCGGTGCGGCCGCGGCGCGGCGAGGAGTGGTCGTCACCGTCACGTTGGGGACGGGGATCGGCACCGCGGTGCTCCACGACGGGGTCCTGATGCCCAACACGGAGCTCGGGCACCTCCCGTTGCACGGCGGTGACGCCGAGAAGTACGCCTCCGAGCTGGTGCGCGAGCGGGAGAACCTCGACTACCCGACCTGGGGTGGTCGGGTGGGTGAGTACCTGCGGCTCCTGGAGGACCTGCTCTGGCCGGACCTGTTCGTCATCGGCGGTGGTATCTCCAAGAGGGCCGACAAGTTCTTCCCCTACATCGAGTGCCGTACCGAGATCGTGGCTGCCCGGCTGCTCAACCAGGCCGGGATCGTGGGGGCGGCGCTGGCCGCGGCGCAGCGTCACGCCAAGCACAAGCTGAAGCGGCCGAAGTAGCGCTCCGCCGGGCGGATCAGGCGGCGGCGTTCAGCCAGGACAGCGGGGTGCCGGGGACGTTGCGCACCACCGCGAACGCGAGCATGAAGACCACCATGCACCAGGTCATCCAGGGGCGCCAGGCCGGCGCGGGGCGCAGTGTGACCCCGATGCTCGACAGCGTCCAGCGGCCCACCAGGTACGCCAGCAGCGGCAGCGCCACCACGAGCAACAGGTTGTGGCTCGCGGCCCGCAGCAGGTCACCATGGAGGAGCGCGTACACGGCCCGGGTCATGCCACAGCCAGGGCAGTCGAGACCGGTCATGGCCCTGAACGGGCACTGGGGGTACGCGGAGGACTCGTTCGGGTTCTGGATGGCGACGTACGCGCACCCGACGGCGATGGCCCCTCCCAGCAGCAAGGGTCGGGCCGCGCCCCGCCCGGCCAGGCTCGGCGCTGGCGGGGCGGGCGGGGCAGGTCGGTCGCGCAGG
>NZ_DAIUCK010000182.1:0-2089 GCF_036846205.1 Rhabdothermincola sp.
ACCCCCAGCTCCCCCAGGCTGGATGCGAGCCGGTCAGCGGTGTCAGCCAGCTCGGCAGCCGTGAACGTCTGACCAGCGAGGTCGAGGAACGGCCCGTGCGGATCCTGCTCGAGCCGGGCGTCCAGCACCTCGACCAGCGTGTGCTGCTCACCGGTGGTCCACGCCGCCGCTGCCATGGGCGGGCACTCTAGCTACGAGCCGCCCTGGCCTTCCTGCTCCCGGCGCAATCGCTCGGCGTCGGGCTCCAGCTCGAAACCCGGCGGCACCCCGTCGTCGAACTCGAGCGGTCGCATCGCCAGATCGATGGCCGACCACAGCGTTCGTGAGAAGGGGAAGAACAGGAACGGGGTCACCAGCGCGGTCAGCACCGTCACGGCGGTGATCGGCACCATCGGTGGGTCGGGATACGTCAAGCCGACCCCGATCAGCAGGACCAGCACCACCGCGGTCTGTACGACGCAGACGTTGATGAACCACGAGCCGAGCCAATGGCCGGGCACCCGTCGGAACCGCAGCCCGCAGCGGGGGCAGGCAGGCACCATCCGTAGCCAGTGCACGAAGAGATGGCCCTCGTTGCACACCGGACAGTGGCGCACCAGTCCCCGCCGCAGCATGGTGGAGAGGGGCAACGCCATGTGGGCCATTGTGGGCCTCCCACATCACGATGGCACCTCGACGGCCCGACCCAGGTCACGGTGCGACCTGCTCGACCAGCACGGGTGCGGTGGAACCCCGGGTGGTGCCGTCACCCAGCAGAGGTCCACCCCAGCAGCCCACCCGTCCCCCGACCAGCGCGCACGACCGGGAGTTGCCCGCGGCGATGCTGGTCGCTCCGGTGATACCCGGTACGACCACCGGCACAACTGCTGCAGTGGCGGTGGTGCCGTCGCCGAGCTGTCCCTGGTCGTTGCGGCCCCAGCAGCGCAACTCGCCGCCTCCCACCAACGCACAGGTGTGGGACGAGCCGCTGTCGATCGCGGTGGCGCCGGACACCCCCACCACGGTGGTCGGCAGCGTCGACGCCTCCCCGGTGCCGTCACCGAGCTGGCCCACGTTGTTCGCCCCCCAGCAACGGACCTCGCCGGTGGCGAGCAGGGCGCAGCTCGAATCCGCGCCCAGGCTGACGTCGACCGCATCGCTGATGCCCTCCACCCGCACCGGGGCGGGGGCGTCCTCGAAGGTGCCGTCGCCGAGCTGGCCGGTGTAGTTGCCGCCCCAGCACCAGACCTCGCCGGCGGTCACCGCGCACGAATGGGCCGCGCCCGCTGCCACCGCGGTGACACCAGGGAGACCCACCACCGCCACCGGGCCCGAAGGCTGGTCGCTGGTGCCGTCGCCGAGCTGGCCCATGTGGTTCGCTCCCCAGCACCACACCTCCCCGCCGACCACCACGGCGCAGGTGTGCCAGTGACCGGCAGCGACCCGCACCGCACCGCTCAGCCCGGGCACCGGCACCGGGACGACCGACGCCTCGCCGTAGGCCTCGTCACCGAGCTGGCCGAACCGATTCGAACCCCAGCACGCCACCTGGCCGTCGCCGCGGACTGCGCAGGCGTGGTGGAGCCCGACGGCGAGGGACACCGAGTCACCGGCGCCCGCCACCGGCACCGCGCCCGCCGCATCGAGGGTCGTGCCGTCACCGAGCTGACCAGAGCCGTTCGCGCCCCAGCAGCGCAGCCCACCGGTGGCGAGCGACGCGCACGTGCTGCCACCAGCGGCGATCGCCGACACCCCCTCCAGGGGCGCGCCCGGCTGGCGGTAGTACGCCACGACGTCCGCGACCAGGTGCGCGCTGCCCTGGTTGTTGTAGATCGCCACCTTGCCGCCGGCGCCGACCGCCACCACCACCAGGTTCGCCACCGTCTGGCCCCCCACCACGTTCAGGTTCGACGCCAGCGGCCTCGCCCCGCCCGCCGGCCACACGGTCACGAAGCTGCTCGCCGAAGGCTGGGTCACGGTCACGTTCAGCACCACCGCGGTGGCCCACTCCGGCACCGGCGTCGACCCGCCCCGCACCACCAGCTCCCGACCCTGGCCCGCACCCCACGGAGTCGAGAACCCGCCCGTGCCGTCCCGGGAGTCCAGCACC
>NZ_DAIUCK010000183.1:0-2084 GCF_036846205.1 Rhabdothermincola sp.
GTCGCCATGGGCTCGTTGGCGTTCTTCCTCGTCCCGGTCATCATCGGGCACGTCATGGAGTGGGTCGGGCACGACAACACCGAACCGTCGAACGTGTGGGTGCTGCCGACCGACGTCGGCGTGCCGTTGGTGGCGGTGATCCTGCTCGCCGCCTACCGCCGGGCCAGCGCACCGGCAGGCCGTCCGACACCCGCGCCGGCGGGGGCAGGGGTGGGCGCATGACCGGGAGCACCGAGGGCGCCGTCACCTACGAGCTCGACGGCTCCGTGGCCGTCATCCGCATCGACGACGGCAAGGCCAACGCCATCTCGCATGCCATCGCCGCCGAGCTCGACCGCGGGCTCACCCAGGCCGAGACCGACGCCGCCGGGGCGGTGGTCATCGCCGGCCGGCCCGGACGGTTCTCCGCCGGGTTCGACCTCACCGTCATGCGCAGCGGCATCGACGAAGCCCGTGACCTGCTGCGGGTGGGTGCCGAGCTGGCCCTGCGCATCTACACCTTCCCGGCCCCTGTCGTGCTGGGCGTGACCGGCCACGCCCTGGCCATGGGCGCCATCCTGCTGCTCGCGGCCGACACGAGGATCGGCGCCGCGGGGGAGTTCAAGATCGGCCTCAACGAGGTGGCGATCGGGATGCCCGTCCCCCGGTTCGCCACCGAGCTGGCCCGGGATCGCCTCTCACCCCGGCACCTCACCGCAGCGGTGAACCACGCCCGGATCTACGACCCCACCACCGCCGTCGAGGCGGGTTACCTGGACGAAGTGGTCTCACCCGACGACGTCGAGCAGGCCGCGCTGGACCATGCCGGCGGTCTCGCCACCACCCTCAACCCAGCCGGGTTCCGGCGAACCCGAGAGCACCTACGGGGCGAGCGGGCCGAGCGGGTCCGAGCCGGGCTGGCAGCCGACATCGCGGCGTTCGTCGTCGAGCCCTGACCCGAGAGGCAGGAGGCATCGAGGAGATGGCGGACGAACCGGTGGTGGATCGGCTGGCCGAGGAGTGGGCCTCGATCGACGCGCTCTGCGACGGCTTCACCGAGGCGCAATGGCAGACCCCGACCGCGTTGCCCGGCTGGACCGTCAAGGACTGCGTGAGCCACGTCGTCGGGGTGGAGCGCATGCTCATGGGTGACGCGCAACCGTCCGTCGACGTCTCCCACCTCCCGCACCTGCGGGACGCCTTCGCCGCCAGCCTCGAGACCTGGGTCGAGGAACGCCGCTCCCGTCCCGGGGCGGAGGTGCTCGCCGAGTTCCGGGAGCAGATCCCCCGCCGGCTCGAGCACCTGCGGACCATGACCACCGAGGAGTTCGATCGGCCGAGCCTCTCACCCATCGGCGAGGTGCCCTACCGGGACTTCATGGCCGTGCGGGTGTTCGACTGCTGGATGCACGAGCAGGACATCCGGCGGGCACTCGACCGGCCCGGCCACCTGACCGGGCCGGTGGTGGACGTGGCCCTCGAGCGCTTCCGGGCCGCGCTGGGCTACGTCGTCGGCAAGCGAGCGGGAGCCCCGGAGGGCAGCTCCGTGGTGTTCGTGACCACCGGCGGGCCCGGGATCACCTTCCCGGTGGTGGTGGACGGCCGGGCCCGGCTGGTCGAGCAACCACCCGACGACCCGACCGTGCGGATCACCCTACCCTTCGAGACCTTCGTCGCCCTGGGGGGCGGGCGCTGGGACGCCGAGCAGGCACGGGCGGCCGGAGGCGTCGCCATCGAAGGCGACATCCCTCTCGGCGAGCGGGTCCTCGCCTCGCTCGCCTTCACGCCCTGACCGAGGTCCACGCCAGGCCGCACCGGGCCACACCAGGTCCGCTACTCGACGGGCGCGCCCGGCCCCGATCGGCTAACGAGTGGGGCGCACGAAGAGCATGGCCCGAGGCGACTCCAACAGCACGCCCTGGGCCACGCTGCCGAGCGGGTGGTCGTCGAGCCCGCTGCGGCCGTGGGTGCTCATGGCGATGACCGCGTCCTCGTGGTCGGCCAGGAAGCGGCACAGCCCGGTGGCCGGATCAGGCGCCTCGAGCAACTCGAACGAGGTTCTCGGCACCTCGGCGCTGACTGCCGCCACCCGCTCCGCCAGGTAA
>NZ_DAIUCK010000184.1:0-1947 GCF_036846205.1 Rhabdothermincola sp.
GGATCAAGCCGAGCGGCCGGCGGGTGATCAGCGGGAGCGTCCCCCGCCGGGAAGGCCCGGCAGCCCGGGGGCGCCTCCTTGCAGATCCTCGAGCGTCGGCAGCGCGTTCGGATCGATCGTGGGCAGACGCAACGACGACCCCTTCGGCGAGACCCGCCCCTTCGGGGTGGCCCGTCCGCCCCCCTTGACCTTCTTGCCTTTGCGGGCCTTCTTCATCCGCTTCGACCCGAGACCGCCCATCCGCTTCATCATCCGCGAGACCTCCTTGAACTGCTTGAGGAGCTCGCTCACCTGGGCGGGTTGGGTGCCACTGCCCCGGGCGATGCGGTTGCGGCGGGACGCGTCGATGCAGTCGGGGTCGAGGCGCTCTGCCGGGGTCATCGACCGGATGATGGCCTCGATACGTGCGATCTCCCGGTCGTCGATCTGGGTGTCGCGCACCTCCTTGGGGACGCCTGGCAGCATCCCGATGAGCCCGGAGAGCGGGCCCATCTTCTTGATCTGCTGCATCTGCTCGAGGAAGTCCTCGAGGGTGAACTGCCCCTCGAGCAGCCGGGCCGCCGCGGCCTCTGCCTGCTCCTTTTCGAAGACCTCCTCGGCCTTCTCGATCAGCGTGAGCATGTCGCCCATGCCGAGGATGCGGCCGGCCAGCCGGTCGGGGTGGAACAGGTCGAAGTCCTTGAGCTTCTCACCGGTGGAGGCGAAGGCGATGGGCTTGCCGACGACCTCCTTCACCGAGAGCGCTGCACCGCCGCGGGCGTCGCCATCGAGCTTGGTGAGGATCACACCATCGAGCTCGAGAGCCTCGTGGAAGGCCTCCGCGGTGGCCACCGCGTCCTGGCCGGTCATGGCGTCGATCACCAAGAAGGTGTAATGGGGGTCGACCGCGGCCGAGATGTCGCGCACCTGCTGCATCAGCTCGGCGTCGATGGCCAGGCGCCCGGCGGTGTCAACGATCACCACGTCCCGACCGAGCGAGCGGGCCTCCTCCAGGGAGCGGCGGGCCACGGTGACCGGATCGGTCGGCTCGCTGAACACCGGCACGTCGATCTGCGAGCCTAGGGTGCGGAGCTGTTCGACGGCCGCGGGCCGCTGGAGATCGGCACCCACCAGCAGCGGGTTGCGGCCCTGGCTCTTGCACCAGCGGGCCAACTTGGCCGAGTTGGTGGTCTTACCCGAGCCCTGCAGACCGGCCATCAGCACCACGGTCGGTGGCTTGGGGCTGAAGGTCAGCCGGAAGGTCTCGCCGCCGAGGGTGCGGGTGAGCTCCTCGTTGACGATCTTGACGACCTGCTGTGCAGGACTCAGCGCCTGGCTGACCTCCTCGCCGACGCAGCGCTCGCGCACCCGGGCGACGAACCCCTTGACCACCTGGAAGTTGACGTCGGCCTCGAGCAGGGCCAGGCGGATCTCGCGCAGGACCTCGTCGACGTCGGCCTCGGTCAGCTTCCCGCGGCCCCGCAGGCGCTTGAAGATCGCGTCGAACCGGTCGGAGAGAGCGTCGAACATGAGTGTCGTAGCCTACCGAGGTGGCGGGCTCAGCCCGCCTCGCTCGACGCAGCGGTGTCGAGCTCGAGCAGGTCGTCGACGCCGGCCACGCCGGGGATGTTGGCGGCGACGCGCAGCAGCTCCTCCCGGGCGGTCTCATGGGGCACCGTGCCCCGCAGCTGCACCCGCCGGTCAACCACCGCCACATCGGGTTGCGGCAGGTGCCAGGTGCGGGGAGCGTGGCCGAGCTCGAAGGCCACCCGATCGGCGAGCTCCTCGTCCGACAGCCCCGACTGGCCGGTGAGCAGCCGGCGCAGCTTCGCTCGCATCTCGCGTCCCTTGCTGGGCGCGAACAGCAACCCGATGGCCAGCCCGAGCACGAAGCAGAAGACCCCGGAGATGCCGGCGGCCCGGGTCGCCCGCCACCCGACCTTCACCGGGGCACCCCCCACCTTCACC
>NZ_DAIUCK010000185.1:0-1680 GCF_036846205.1 Rhabdothermincola sp.
GGTGGGGCGTGGGGATCGGGTGGCCTCACTGTTGGAGAACGGCCCGACCAGCGTCATCACCGTGTTCGCGGCCGCCCGCCTCGGGGCGGTGTCCGTGCCGATCAACACCGCCTACAAGGGCGAGTTCCTCACTCACCAGCTCGCCGACTCGGGGGCGCGGGCGCTCATCGTGCAGGGCGATCTGGCTCAGCGGGCGGCGGAGGTCGCCGGCGGCCTGCCCGAGCTGCGGGCGGTGATCGTGGAGGGCGAGCCCGCCGCCGAGATCACCGCCGTGCCCCAGCACGACCTCTCGGCGCTGCTCGATCGGGCGGGTGGCACGCCCCGGGTGGAGGTGCGCCCAGCCGATCTGGCCACGTTCATCTACACCGCCGGAACCACGGGCCCCTCGAAGGGGTGCATGCTGAGCCACAACTACGTGGTGAACCTGGCGGCCCAGATCGCTCGCACCTGGGGGCGGCGCCCCGAGGACGTGGTGTGGACGCCACTGCCGATGTTCCACCTCAACGCGCTGGCCACCGCGGTGGTGGGCACCTTGCTGCTGGGTGGGCGCGCGGCGATCGCCCGGAAGTTCTCCGTCTCAGGGTTCTGGGACGACATCGCCCGCACCGGTGGCACCATCGCCTCACTCCTCGGCACGCTCGCGGTACTGATCGCGAACGACGAGCGGGAGCACCCGGGCTCGCAGGGCACCACCTTGCGGCTGGTCGCTGCGGCGCCGATGCCACCGGACATCTCGGCTCGGTTCGCGACCCGCTGGGGGGTGGAGACCTTCAGCGCTGGTTACGGGGTGACCGAGGCGTCGCTGATCTCCTCACTGCCCGCCGGCGAGGTGAACCCGCCGGGCGCAGCGGGCAAACCGAACGACGTGGAGTTCGAGGTACTGCTCGTCGACGACGACGACAACCCGGTCCCCACCGGTGAGGTCGGTGAGATCGTCTGTCGGCCGCGCCGACCCCACGTCATGTTCGAGGGCTACTGGGGCCGCCCGGAAGCCACCGTGGCCGCGAGTCGCAACTGGTGGTTCCACACCGGCGACTTCGGGCGGCTCGACGAGGCCGGGTTCCTCTATTTCGTGGACCGCAAGAAGGACTACCTGCGTCGCCGGGGCGAGAACATCTCGAGCTTCGAGATGGAGAAGATCTTCCTCGGCCACGAGGACGTGGTCGACGTGGCGGTGCACTCGGTGCCGAGTCCCCTCGGCGAGGACGACGTCAAGGTGACTGCGGTGTTGCAACCGGGCTCGACCCTCACCGAGGAGGCGCTGTGCCGCTGGGCCGTCGAGCGGGTGCCGTACTTCGCCGTGCCCCGCTACATCGAGTTCCGCCACGAGCTGCCCCGCAATCCCGTGGGCCGGGTATTGAAGTACCAGCTGCGTGAGGAGGGCGTGACCCCCACCACCTGGGATGCCGAGGCCGCGGGCCTGACCTTCGAGAAGCGTTGACCCTGACCTGCTCTCCGCTCCACCTCCCCCACGAACTGTTCATGAGATCGCGGCCGTGGGCCGCGTCGGGCTGAACAGTTCCGGATCTTCTGCGAACTGTTCATGAGATCGCGGCCGTGGGCCGCGTCGGGCTGAACAGTTCGATGGGCGGGAGCTGAGCGGTCGCCCCCCTCCTGCGAACTGTTCATGAGATCGCGGTCTGCGGCCGCGCAGGGCTGAACAGTTCGATGGGCGGGGGC
>NZ_DAIUCK010000186.1:0-1647 GCF_036846205.1 Rhabdothermincola sp.
GACACCATGGGCGAGTGGAGCGACTGGTACACCCGCGAGGACCCCACCAGGTGGGTGCTCGCCGAGATCCTTGCCCGCCGGGCAGAAGAGCACCCGGACCGCGACTACCTGAAGTTCGCCGACCGGCCCTGGCTGAGCTACGGCGAGGTCAACGCCCGCGCCAACCGGATCGCCAACGCCCTGCGCGCCCGCGGGGTGCAGCGGGGCGAGTCGGTGAGCGTGATGCTGCCCAACTGCGAGGAGTTCGTGCCGGTCTGGTACGGGATCCTGAAGGCCGGCGCGGTGATGAGCTCGATCAACACCGCCTACAAGGGCGACTTCCTGAGCTGGACGATCAACCTGGTCGAGGCCAAAAAGCTCATCATCTCCGACCAGTACCTGGACCGGCTCGACCTGATCAAGGGCGAGCTTCCCGCCCTCGAGCACGTGATCGTGATGGAGTCGGGCCAGCGCGAGGGCCCCGACCCGGCCCTTCCCCACGAGCCGCTGTCGGCCCTCTATGAGGCCCCCGACTCCCCGCCCGAGGTCGAGTACTCCTGGACCGACGATGCCCGGATCATGTTCACCTCCGGCACCACCGGCCGCTCCAAGGGCGTGATCAAGCAGAACGCCGCCGACTACTTCTCGGCGCGGGGCCTCCTGGAGGGCCTCGGGGTGATGAAGGGCACCGGCTGGGAGAGCCTGTCCGAGGACACCTTCTTCTCCTGCCTTCCCCTCTTCCACTCCAACGCCCAGGTGCTCTCGGGCTACCCCGCCCTTGTCGCCGGCGCCCGGGTGGCCTACGTGGAGCGCTTCTCCTCCAGCCAGTTCTGGCGCCAGGTGATCGACGCCGAGGCCACGATCTTCAACTCGATCGGGGCGGTGGCCTACTTCATCTGGAACATCCCGCCCTCGGACCTGGACCGCGCCCACAAGGTGCACACGGTCTTCGCCGCGCCCGCCCCCAAGGACATCTACCACGAGTTCGAGGAGCGCTTCGGGATCCGCTTCATCGAGGGCTACGGGCTCACCGAGACCGGCATGGCCACCTACATGGACCCCACCAAGCCGCCGATCCCCGGCTCCTGCGGGAAGGCCAACCCCGGATACGAGGTCACGATCGTCGAGCCCGGCACCGACCGGCCGCTGCCCGCCAACACCCCGGGCGAGATCGTGGTCGACATGAAGATCCCCAACATCGTCATGCGCGCCTACTACGGCATGCCCGAGAAGACCGCCGAGGACTTTCGCAACCTCAAGCTGCACACGGGCGATCTGGGGCGCATGGACGAGGACGGCTACGTCTACTTCATGGACCGGGTCAAGGACTACATCCGCCGCCGGGGCGAGAACGTCAGCTCGATGGAGGTGGAAAAGCAGGTGGCCGCCCACCCCCAGATCCGCGAGGCGGCCGCGATCGGGGTCAAGGCCGGCGAGGGCGCCTCGGCCGAGGACGAGATCATGGTGGTGGCGATCCCCGACGGCGAGGCCCCCGACCCGGTCGAGCTGACCCACTGGCTGGCCGAGCGGATGCCCTACTTCATGGTCCCGCGCTACCTGCGCTTTGTGGACTCCCTGCCCAAGACCCCCACCGAGCGGGTCCAGAAGGTGAAGCTGCGCGAGCAGGGCGTCACCCCCGACACCTGGGACCGCGAGGCCGCCGGCGTC
>NZ_DAIUCK010000187.1:0-1636 GCF_036846205.1 Rhabdothermincola sp.
GGCCGGCATCGTGCTGGAGGGGGAGGTCGCCGAGCAGGTCGCGACCCTGCTCGCGCACCTGCGCGACCGGGGGGCGCTCGAGCCGGGCACCTTCTCCGCCGAGCGCGATGAGGTGGTGCCGGAGCCGGGGGGCGACGGTCCGATCGTCGCCGTGGTGCTGGAACCACGCCGCGACCGCCTGGCGCGGGAGCTGCTGGGTGGGGCGGCCCGCCTGGGCGCGCCGATCGGGGGCCGGGTGGTGGCGGTGGCGCCCGAACCGGTGGACCAGCGGCTGGTGGCGAGCTGGGGCGCCGACGAGGTGGTGACCATCCGGGGCGCGGCAGCGGAGGAGGACGTGGCCCCGGCCACGGTGGCCTGGGCGCGGGAGACCGAGCCCTGGGCCATCCTCACCGGCTCCACCGCCTGGGGCCGGGAGGTGGCGTCGCGGGTCGCGGCCCGGCTCGGTGCCGGCCTCACCGGCGACGCGGTGGGCCTGGCCGTCGAAGGTGGACGTCTCGTGGCGTGGAAGCCGGCGTTCGGTGGCAGCCTGGTGGCGGCCATCACCGCGTCCTCTCCGGTGCAGATGGCCACCGTGAGGCCCGGGGTGCTCGGGTTGTCGGTGCCCCGGGCCGGGCGTGACGTGCCGGCGCGGACCATCGAGGTCCAGCCCCGCGGCCGGGTCACCGTCACCAGCCGTCGCCGGGAGGACGACATCGACGCGCTCGCCGTCGCCGAGATGGTGATCGGCGTCGGCCAGGGGGTCGATCCCTCCGAGTACGGCAGGCTCGACGGTCTGATGAAGCTGCTCGGCGCCGAGCTGGCCGCGACCCGCAAGGTCACCGACCAGGGGTGGTTGCCGCATGCCCGCCAGATCGGGATCACCGGGCACGCCATCTCGCCGCGCCTGTACCTCGCGCTCGGCACCAGCGGGAAGTACAACCACACCGTCGGGGTGCGCAGCGCCGGGACCATCGTGGCCGTGAACCCCGACCGGCAGGCGCCGATCTTCGGGTTCGCCGACATCGGGCTGGTGGCCGACTGGCGGGAGGTGGTCGCCGAGATGGAGCGCCAGCTCTCGGCCGAGCTGGTGTAGCGGCCGTGTCCTACCGCGACGACCCGGAGCTCATGGCGCGGCTGTACGAGTCGTTCCGCGCCACCCCGCTGCACGCGCTGCTCGGCATCGACTACGTGGACGGGGATCAGCCTGACGGCACGGTGGTGGTCTCGATGCCTGTGCGACCCGAGGCCTACGGAGCCAGCGGCAACCTCCACGGGGGGGCCATCGCCACCCTGATCGACGTCGCTGCCGCCACCGCCGCAGCCCGTGAGAGCGCGTTCGTTCCCGGTGTGAACACCCTCGTCACCGCCGACCTGCACGTGCGGTACCTGGGGCGGCCCACGGGGGACATGGTCTACGCCCGTGCTCACGTGGTGCGGGCCGGGCGGCAGCTCATCGTCGTGGAGTGCCGGGTGGTCGACGGGGAGGACCGGGTGATCGCGGTGGCGGACTTCTCGAGCATGGTCGTGCCCCTGCGGGAGCCGCTGCCCGGTGCCGCGCACGACCCGGCATCGCCCGAGCTCTGAACGTGCCGGGCCGGTGAGGGCGCGGTGAGCACGGCGCGAGCCGCGACCCGGCGGCGGGTCGCGGTCCTGGGGG
>NZ_DAIUCK010000188.1:0-1615 GCF_036846205.1 Rhabdothermincola sp.
CGCGACAGCCGGGCGGGCAGCTTCCTGGAGCACGCGGGACAGGCTACTCGGGGGTCAAACTGTGGCCTACGTCACGCCCCTCGGTCCCCGTGAAGCCGGGGCGGAACCGTCGCCGGATCTCCGGGAAGGCGGCGAGGGGAAGCGCCGCGGGCACCGCGAGCAGCGGGAGCAGCGGGACGTGGAACCGCGGCTCGCCGAAGAACGGCCACGGCGCGATCGCGATGCCGGCGATGACCAGCACCAGCGCCAACCGGCGGGGAGACCGCCCGGCCCCGAACGCGGCCACGCCGAGCGCGCCGAGCGCCAGCAGCGGGAAGTACACCGCATCGGCCCAGAACTGGAGGACCTCGACCCGGCGAGGGCTGAGCCAGGGGTCGTCACCGTAGGAGGTGGTGGCCCGGACCGCTTCGTGGTCGTTCAGGAAGGTGAAGTACGTGCGCCAGGCCAGGAGCCGCACCTGCTCGCCGGGATGGTCCTTCGCCCACTCCAGCGCCCGCTCGGTGAGCAGCCGGTTCTGCTCCACCTCGCTGGCGGGGGGGTCGAAGGGCGGGAGGTCCGCGAAGCAGTACTCGGGGAGGGCGAAGGACCCGGGTGCGCCCGGGTGGTTCCCGATGCAGAGGTTGTCGCCGGTGTTGGTCGAGATCGGCACGAAGGCGTGGAGCTGCACCAGGTTGCGTATCGTCCAGGGCACCACCACCAGTGCCGCCGCGCCCACCAGGACGGCGGTACCGCGGATCCAGCGGCGCGCGTCGCGCCATGCGAGCGCGAGGGCGACCGGCAGCAGCACGAAGGCCGGCCCGAACGTGGGCCGGACGAGCAGGGCGAACCCGAACAGCACGCCGGCGAACGCCAGGCGGCGAGCACTCGGAGCCTCCGGCCGCCCGCCGCTCTCGCCAGACCACGGTCGCCACAGCAGCACCGCCAGCGCGGCCAGCTCGACACCGATGAACAGGGTCTCGGTCAGCAGCAACCCCGTGTACATGATGAGGCTGGGGGTGAGCGCGACCAGCACCGCCGCGATCGCTCCCACCCACGGGCCGACCAGCCTCCTACCCAGGAGCCCCACCAGCGCGATCGACACCGTGCCCACCACCAGGTTCAGCGCGGCACCGGCCATCGGCACGTCGTCGGGCAACGGTGTGTGCAACACCAGCCAGACCACGACCGAGAGTGCCGCCGGGTAACCGGGCGGGTAGTACGCGGTGGGCTGCCCGGTCGGCCCGGCGTAGCCGTCGCCGGCAGCGAGGCTCCGAGCGAGCGCCTCGTAGAACGCCGGGTCGTGCTCGCCCGCCGGAGCCCGAGTGGCGTAGAGGATCCACACCAGGCGCACGACGAAACCGCCGAGCACCGCGGCCGCCAACACCTGCGTGTGGCGCTCGCGCCGGAGCCGCCCGATCGCCTCGCCAACCGTCGCCCGCACCGCCCCGACGCGGGATGCATCGCGTCCCCCGTGGCCCTCCACGGCGCCGGTCTACCACGGCCCGCCGACTACCATGGCGTCCCCACCTGGCCGGTCGGATCCCAGCGATCCTCGGTTCCCCCTGCCGCCCGGCGCGGTGACCTGCTCATGACCGACACGCTCCCCCGCCAAGCACCCAGCCGGCCCGTACCCGGC